>CAZGRC010000036.1:0-8448 GCA_964528125.1 uncultured Ruminococcus sp. | reverse complement strand
ACAAACGGTAGGGGGAACTTCGCCTTGGGAAAATTTTTAAAAAAGTTGGTCAAAGCAAATTTCCGCTTCGGACGAATGTGAAGTTTAAAAAAACAGAGCAAGAAATATTCGTTTGAAAGGAATTAAAATAACTATGTCAAAATATAAATTTGAAACTTTACAACTTCACGTGGGACAGGAAAATCCCGATATAGCAACCGATGCTCGCGCAGTGCCGATATATGCCACAACGTCTTATGTTTTTAAAAATTCGGCTCATGCGGCGGCACGTTTCGGTCTTGAAGATTCGGGCAACATTTACGGTCGGCTTACAAATTCAACACAGGATGTTTTGGAACAGCGCGTTGCTGCGCTTGAGGGCGGCGTTGCGGCACTTGCACTCGCATCGGGTGCAGCGGCTATAACATATACGCTTGAAGCGCTCGGACAAAACGGCGGACATTTTGTGGCACAAAAGACAATATACGGCGGCAGTTATAATTTGCTGGCGCACACCCTTCCGAATTTCGGAATAACCGCATCTTTTGTCGATATTCACAATCTTGCCGAAGTGGAAGCGGCAATTTGCGACAGCACCCGCGCGATTTATATTGAAACACTGGGCAACCCGAACAGCGATATTCCCGATATCGATGCACTGTCGGCGCTGGCTCACAAACACGGGCTGCCGCTGGTTGTGGACAACACTTTCGGCACGCCGTATCTCATTCGCCCTATAGAGCACGGTGCCGATATCGTGGTGCATTCGGCAACAAAATTTCTCGGTGGTCACGGTACAACGCTTGGAGGAATAATAGTGGATTCGGGCAAATTCGACTGGGCGGCAAGCGGAAAATATCCCGCCGTTTCGAAACCGAATCCCAGTTATCACGGCGTATCATTTGTAAAAGCGGCAGGTGCCGCCGCTTTTGTCACCTATATCCGCGCGATATTGCTTCGTGACACCGGCGCGGCAATTTCACCATTTGCGGCATTTTTGCTGTTGCAGGGCATTGAAACGCTCTCGCTTCGCTTGGAACGTCACGCGGAAAACACAAAAAAGGTCGTGGAGTTTTTAACAAATCATCCGCTGGTCGAAAAGGTAAATCACCCGTCGTTAAGTAACCACCCCGACAATAAACTTTATAAAAAATATTTTCCCGAGGGCGGAGGTTCAATATTCACCTTTGAAATCAAGGGCGGCGTCGGGGAAGCACACAAATTTATAGATAATTTGGAAATATTCTCACTGCTTGCCAATGTTGCCGACGTGAAAAGTCTTGTTATACATCCGGCAACCACCACACACAGCCAATTATCCGCAGAAGAACTTGCCGATCAGGGTATTAAACCGAACACCGTTCGTCTTTCTATCGGCACAGAGCATATTGATGATATTATCGCAGACCTGCAAAAAGGTTTTGACGCGGTAAAACAATAGGGAGGTAAATTTTATGTCAGGCATATATACATCCGCAGACCGGCTGATTGGCAAAACCCCGCTTCTTGAACTTACACATATTGAAAAATCGCTCGGTCTTAAAGCAAAGGTTGTCGCAAAACTTGAATATTTTAATCCCGCGGGTTCGGTAAAAGACCGCGTTGCAAAAGAAATGATTGACGAAGCGGAGGCAAGCGGAAAACTGAAATCCGATTCGGTTATAATCGAACCGACATCGGGAAATACGGGCATCGGTCTGGCTTCTGTTGCCGCGGCGCGCGGGTATAAAATTATTATAGTAATGCCCGAAACTATGTCGGTTGAGCGACGACAGCTGATTTCTGCATACGGTGCCGAAATTGTGCTGACCGAAGGTGCAAAAGGTATGAAAGGTGCCATTGCAAAAGCGGAAGAACTTGCGCGCGAAATTCCGAACAGTTTTATTGCGGGTCAGTTTGTAAATCCCGCAAATCCGAAAGCGCACAGGGAAAATACAGGTCCCGAAATTTATGCCGATACCGACGGTGCGGTCGATATTTTTGTCGCAGGTGTCGGTACGGGTGGTACCGTAACCGGTGTTGGGGAGTATCTTAAATCCCGCAATCCCGCAATCAAGGTTGTCGCGGTTGAACCTGCCGGTTCGCCTGTGCTTTCTGCGGGGATCGCGGGTTCGCATAAAATTCAAGGTATAGGCGCGGGTTTTGTACCCGAAGTGCTTAACACCGAAATTTATGACGAAATTATTCCCGTCTCCGACGAGAACGCATTGGCAATGGGAAGACTTATCGCCAAAAGCGAGGGCGTGCTTGTGGGTATTTCTTCGGGTTCCGCCGTATTTGCGGCAACTCAACTGGCAAAACGTCCCGAAAACGTCGGCAAAACAATTGTTGCGCTTCTTCCCGATACCGGCGACAGATATCTGTCAACGGCGCTGTTTAAAGAATAAAAAACCGGATTTTAAATAAGGAAGAAATTTATGATATATCTTGACAATGCGGCAACAACAAAAATGAGCAAAGCCGCAATTAACGCCATGATTCCCTTTACAGATATGTTTTACGGCAATCCCTCAAGTCTTCATTCCGCAGGACAACGCGCAAATGAAGAACTTGCAAAAGCACGCAAGAGTATCGCCAATCTACTCGGATGTGACGAAAACGAGATAATATTCACATCCGGCGGCAGTGAAGCGGACAATCAGGCGATTGTTTCAGCCGCCCGTCTCGGTGAGCAAAAGGGTAAAAAGCATATTGTTTCCACCGCATTTGAGCATCACGCTGTTTTACACATATTAAACCGACTTGAAAAAGAGGGCTTTGAAATCACACTGATTGATCTCGGAGAAAACGGACTTGTAACACCCGAAGCGGTGGCAAATGCCATTCGTGAAGATACCTGTTTGGTTACGGTTATGTATGCCAACAACGAAATCGGCACGGTTCAACCCATAAAAGAAATCGGTGCAGTTTGTCGGGAAAGCGGAATAATATTTCATACCGATGCGGTGCAGGCAGCGGGTCATCTGCATATAGACGTAAAGACCCAAAACATTGATATGCTTTCTCTTTCGGCACACAAGTTCCACGGTCCGAAAGGGACAGGTGTGCTCTATGCCCGAAAAGGGATACAGATTACAAATCTTATCGAGGGCGGCGCACAGGAACGCGGCAGACGTGCCGGAACCGAAAATATTCCCGCTATTGCGGGAATGGCGGCAGCATTTGAAGAAGCGTGCGGTAAAATTGATGAAAACGCAAAAAAACTGACGGTTTTGCGTGACAGACTGATAAGCGGTCTTTCCGAAATTCCCCACTCCGTACTCAACGGTGATGCGAAAAAAAGGCTGCCGAACAATGTCAGCTTTTGCTTTGAGGGCATTGAGGGCGAATCACTGCTTTTGTTGCTTGACGATAAAGGCATTTGCGCTTCATCGGGTTCCGCCTGCACATCGGGCTCACTTGACCCAAGCCATGTATTGCTCGCCATAGGCAGAATACACGATATTGCACATGGTTCACTGCGACTTTCTTTAAGTGAGGAAAACACCGAGGAAGAAATCGATTTTACAATAAAAGCGGTAAAAGAGGTTGTGGAATATCTGCGCGGAATTTCTCCCGTATGGCGGGATTTAACAAGCGGCAAAAAGGAATTTATTATTAAGTGACCGCAACACGGTCATTCTTGACATCTACAACATATTTATTGATATTTCAGCAACCGAACGGAGAAAAAAATATGGCTTTATACAACGAAAAAGTAATGGATCATTTCAGACGTCCTCGCAATGTCGGCGTTATTGAAAATGCCGACGGTGTCGGAGAAGTCGGTAATGCCAAATGCGGAGATATTATGAAAATATATCTTAAAATCGAAAATGACATCATCGCGGATGCGAAGTTCGAAACATTCGGTTGCGGCAGTGCCATTGCATCCAGTTCAATGGCAACCGAACTTATAAAAGGGAAACCCGTTTCAAATGCGCTTGCATTAACCAACAAGGCGGTCGCCGAAGCTTTGGACGGTTTGCCTGCCCACAAGTTGCACTGTTCGGTGTTGGCTGAAGAAGCAATCAAAAAAGCTTTGCAAAACTACTATAATAAAAACGGAATAGAATATGACCGAACCCTTTTCCCGGATTGTGAAAACTGTGAACAGTGTCATCTTTAAAAAACAAGCGTTATACCAAAATAAATTAACCTCGTTTTCATCGGTTTTTCTGCCGTGACACGGAATTTTCGGTAAAACAGATCTGCTGTGAGCAATTTGCTTGCGGCAGTTTTTTGTTGCGCTTAAAAGACAGATTAAAAATTTGAATAGACGATACAAAATGCGCCCATACTACCGATTGGCAGAAAGTGAAGTATATGAAAAAAGATAATAAGTTAAAGTAAGCGATTATGACAAGAGAGCTGAGACTACTTTATTATAATGATTATCTTTTTAAGAACGATGTTATAACAAAGCGTGAATACGATAAGATGAATCTTGCTATAATCTCAAAATACGGAAAAAGGCGGTGTAATGAACTCGGTGAAATTTCGTTAGAGGATCGTCTTTCTTCCGTCCGGCACAAATGATTTTGTGCCGATACATAAATTTTTTTAGCTTATTATTTTTAATTAATAAAAAGTCAAGTATACAAATAGATTTTCTAAACAAAGAACACCGCTACAAAAATTGAAGTAACGATGTTCTTGCTAAAAATCCTATAACCGTTTTATTATGTTTATAATTGCAAATAATATGATTTTATTCTTGATAAACAGATGAATATGTGGTAAGATAGTAAGCAAGATAATAAGCAAGTTGGGAGGGATAAAAATGTCATATATACCGCCATATCAGATAACGGATAAAATATTATCGCTTGTGGCTGAAATCTCGGAAAAAATCGGTAAAATCACCGAGCGTACTAATTTGGATTCAAAACCACATTTGCGCAAAAACAATAAAATTAAGTCTATTCATTCGTCCCTTAAAATCGAGGCTAATTCTTTGACGCTTAATGAAGTGCGTGATGTTATAAACGGTCGCACCGTTATTGGTGCACAAAAGGAAATACAAGAGGTTAAAAATGCTTATGCCGCTTATGAGCAAATCGGAAAGTTCGATATTTATAACTTAGAAGATTTTAAGCGTTTACACGGTATTATGACTAAATATATCGTGGACGAAAGCGGTAACTTCCGAAAAGGAGAGGAAGGCGTCTTTAACGGCGATAAGTGTATATTTATGGCACCGCCCGCACGCTTCGTTCCCGAGCAGATGCAAAATTTGTTTGATTGGATGAAGAATTCTAATAATAAAGTGCATCCGCTAATTCTTGCATCAGTATTTCATTACGAATTTGTTTTTATCCATCCTTTTTCAGACGGTAACGGAAGAATGGCAAGACTTTGGCATACAGCAATACTTGCCGCGTGGAAACCGATGTTTGAATTTATTCCTATTGAAAGCCAAATTGAGAAATTCCGGGATGGGTACTATAATGCAATCGCTAAGTGTCATATAGACGGTGATAGCACTGTGTTTATCGAGTTTATGCTAATGCAGATCAGTGCAGTGTTGGATGAAATATTAAATACCACAGGCTCTTCTGATAATCTTTCGGAATATGTTAAAAAGTTACTTTCGGTTATGGAATATGATACTTCATACACTGCAAATGCTATTTTGGATTTATTAGAGCTTAAATCTAAAGAAACTCTTCGCAAAAACTATTTAGGCCCTGCTATTGAAAACGGACTTGTGAAAATGACATTGCCCGATAAACCGAAAAGTAAAAATCAGAGATATATTAAGATATAAAGGGAAGATTTTATGGGAAACAGATGGACATTAAACGATGAGCATTTGAATGTTGATAAATATTTAAGAGCATGTGCAAATCTATATGGGTATGTGACACCGAGACAGTTTCTTAAACTGTCTAATAAGTTTAATACTCAAAAGATTAACAAGGAAAGGTATTTGCTTTGGATGGAAAACTCCAACGTAATTCCTATGAATATTATACCCTTTATACGAATGCGATCATATGCTCTAAAGTGCCGAACAAGAAAATAGATGAGATTATTTATTATCAAGAAGGCAAAAAGTACTACAATCCGACAGAAGCGGAACTTCTGGCACACGCAAATCCAAACTACCGAGAACAAAATGAGTATATGTACGCTCTTGTTAACGAAGAACCTTACCACTCGATGGGGATTCGCAGAATACCGATAGAAAACCGTCCTGCTTTTTATATTGTTGACGAAAATGGAAAAAACAGTATGTATTTTCCGAATCCTTTATAACCGCAGAGAGTGGCAATATTTATTATGATTGGTGAAATAGTATGGGATTGTTAGATTTGGCAAGCTATAAATCGGTTTGGCAAGGATATGAATATTTTAATCAAAAATATGTTATTACGCATATCAAGCAAAGCCCTACCGAAATAAAAGGTATGGTGCGCGGAAGCGGTCAAAAGCATTATGATGTATCTATAAATTTAGAGCATCCGCGGAAATCAAAATGCAGTTGCCCACACGCAGACGGCAAAAGGATTATCTGTAAACATATGATAGCCTTGTATTTTGCGGCGTACCCGAATGAAGCCGAAAAGTATTATGAGGATGCAGTTAAATATCAAGAGGAAGAAGAACAACGGCAGGAAAAGTTGGAATATGAAGTTATAGACTATGTACATAGGCTCAAAAAATCAGAACTTGAAGAATTATTACTGCAAGTGTTGTTTGACGGACCCGAATGGCAATACGAAAGATTTATTCGTGAAAATATTGATTGGTGAAAAAGCACGGTATAGCCCGTAAATAACGCTATACCGTGCTTTTATATACTCTGTAATAAATATCGGAGTAAACAAGCATTTTTCTTTTTAAAGCATAGGAAATCCTTGCCCCTACCGCAAAACCATTTTTAATAAGCAAACGAAAATTTGAATTTTAACCTCAACTATTGCATAGAACTTTTATTCTGTATAGGATAATTCAGTCGGGAATTTAGGTTAAACACTCAATAGTTTGGGCAAAAAATAGGACAAACCGTGAAGTCTGTCCTATTGCTTTGGAGCAGGTGATGGGAATCGAACCCACGTAACCAGCTTGGAAGGCTGGAATTCTACCATTGAACTACACCTGCGAAGTATTATATTATTATAATACCACAAATCCCCGCGTTAGTCAATCACTTTTTTACAATAATTTTTAATTTAAAGCGTCCTAAAAAAACTGCCCCGTGAAAACGGGGCAGAAAATCAGTTGTTTTGATTTATTTTACCATTCCTCTTTCGGGGTTTCGCCGGGTTCACCGCCGGAAGTGGTAACAATATCAGTAACATCAAGTTCAACAATTTCGTATATAGCTTTCAAAAAAAATACCTCGCAAAATTTAATAGATTACAAAATTATCCAAAATAAGCAACTGCATAATCCCCGTATGCCATCATTGCTTTAAGAAGGGCATTCAAATTAGTATCAGAACCGTTCATATTGTTCTTTGCGTAATACTCAGGACTATACTTGAACAACCTGGTATAGCCGAATGTACCATCTTCATATTCAATATATCCACGGGCATAAACATCGTCTCTTAAAGCGAAAGAGTAAATGCCTACAGATTTACCGCTATATCTGTTGCTTGAAGCATCAAAAATGCCCTCATCAGCATTTGTTTCACTTCCTTTAATTGCGCCTGCCCCATCAATGGCAGTGTTATAATCATCCTCTGTCCAAGATAAAACTTCAAATTTTTTAATTGCTTTTGTTTCCTTATCGACAGCAAAATAATACTTTGCCAAAACTGTACTGTCTAAAACAAGCGAAACTTCTCTAACTCTTGTATCCGCAATCGCTGTAACGGATTCGTTACCATCAGCAGTGACAGGACCTGCTGTAACATCGTCCCCAAACACAACTGCAGGAACTACTTTTTGCTCATCTGTCAAAGAAGCATTTGCAAGAGCATCAGTATTATATTTAAAGTTAACTTGTGCTGCTGCACCGTAATTTAACATACTGCAAAGCAAGTCTTTAAGTTCCTTTTTGGT
The DNA here is from genome assembly GCA_964528125.1 of uncultured Ruminococcus sp. Classification (GTDB taxonomy): domain Bacteria; phylum Bacillota; class Clostridia; order Oscillospirales; family Acutalibacteraceae; genus UBA737. The sequence continues at coordinate 475 of CAZGRC010000036.1, read as the reverse complement.
GGAAGAAGAACTAATTTGACCGGTTGCATATTTTACTACACTATAACCGATAGGACTCTGAATTGTGCCGGAGCCGTCTTTATTAGTTCCGTAAATGATAGTGCCGTCGTTAAGTTTTGCATATGCACGTGTATATATTGTGTCGTTCATCTCGAAAGAATATCGAGAAATATATACCGTATATTCACCATCAGAATTTTTTTCTGTCGTGCAAGGAATTGCATGGACTTTATCATAATCAATATCAGTAGCATCATATTCCGAGGCTTCCCATGCAAGAATACCGAATTCTTTAATTGCTTCATGCTCTAAAGTATCAACAGAGTTGGAATTAAGACCAATAAAATACTTAATAAGTATTTCTCCGCCAAGGACAAGAGAAGCGCCGGTCATACGGAAAGATACATCCACTGTATCACCTTTAACCTCAACAGCGGAGGAAGCGTTGGATTTGTCAACGGTTACGAGTGATTCG
>CAZGRC010000035.1:0-8572 GCA_964528125.1 uncultured Ruminococcus sp. | reverse complement strand
GATTATCACGGTTACAAGTATGACCGGTTTCGGACGCGCAAAGCAGACCTTAATGGGGCTCGATATCACGGTCGAAATCAAATCGGTAAATCACAGGTATTTTGAGTTTTCGTCCCGTCTTCCCAGAGCATATATGTTTTTGGAAGAACAACTCAAAAGTTTTATTCGTGAAAAGGTGGCACGCGGCAAGATCGAAGTGTCGGTTCTCATTGATGACCGCCGCGAAAACGCAGTTGAACTTGAAATAAACCGCGCTTATGCCGACGCATATGTGGCGGCGCTTCACAACCTTGCGAAAACCTACCGCATAAAAGATGACGTAAAGGTGTCATTGCTTGCAAACAACCCCGAAATATTCACGGCACGTCGCCGCGAAACCGATTCCGAACAGGTTTCCGCCGCGGTTTTGGAGGTTGCGGGTGTCGCACTTTCAAACTTTGTCACTATGCGCGCAGTTGAGGGCGAACGCCTTGTCGCAGACATTACCGACCGTTCAAACGCAATTCTCAACCTTATTTCGTTTATCGAAGAACGCTCGCCGCAGACCGTAAACGAATACCGTGAGCGCATTGAAGAAAAAATCCGCGAACTTTTGGGTGATGTTCATATTGACGAACAGCGTCTTCTTACGGAGACAGCCCTTTTTGCCGACAAAATTGCCGTTGCGGAAGAAACCGTGCGACTTCGCAGTCACATAAAACAGTTGGGCGAAATGTTTGCCGAGGGCGGTGCCATCGGTCGCAAACTTGACTTTATTGTTCAGGAAATGAACCGTGAAGCGAACACCATCGGTTCCAAAGCGCAGGATCTGGAAATCGGCAAAGCGGTGGTCGATATAAAATCGGAAATAGAAAAGATTCGCGAACAGATACAGAATATAGAATAATGGTGAAAGAATATGCAACTTGTTAATATCGGATTCGGAAATATGGTATCCGCCAACAGGATGATCGCCATTGTAAGTCCCGAATCGGCACCCATAAAAAGAATTATCCAAGATGCCAAGGAGCGCGGCACACTTATCGACGCAACCCACGGACGCCGCACACGCGCCGTTATTATTACCGACAGCGACCACATCATACTTACATATCTTTATGCCGAAACGGTGGCAAACCGCATTGCCGATGAAAATGCCGCCGATATTGAGGAGGAAAACGAGGATGAATAAAGGCAGACTTTTTATTGTTTCGGGTCCTTCGGGTTCGGGTAAAGATACGGTTTTGAAAGAGTTTTTCAAAATCTGCCCCGAAGTGGAATTTTCAATTTCGTCCGTAACCCGTCCCATGCGCACGGGTGAAGTCGAAGGTGAAAAATATAATTTTATATCCCGCGAAAAATTTGAATTGATGATTGCCGAAGACCGACTTTTGGAACACAATGTGTTTGTCGGAAACTATTACGGCACACCGAAAGCGCCTGTTGAAAAATGCGTTGCCGAAGGCAGAGATATGATAATCGAAATCGATGTTAACGGTGCCGCACAGATACGCGAAAAACTGCCCGAAGCGGTAAGCGTGTTTATCATGCCGCCCTCGCTTGAAGTTTTAAAACAAAGGCTCAGCGGCAGGGGCACCGAAACCGCAGAAGTCATTGAAAAGCGCATCGGTGAAGCTCTTCGAGAAATCGGTGAAGCCCACAAATACGATTACATCGTAGTAAACGATGTTTTAAGCGACGCGGTAAATGACCTTGTTACCGTTATTCGCTGTGACCGCCTCAAAACCGACCGTCGGCAACAGCTGATAGACTCGGTTCTGAAATAAATAAGCAAAACTTTTACACTGAAAGGAAATGTATTTAAAATGCTTAATCCCGCAATCGGAAAACTTATCGAAAACTATGACAACCGATATCGCCTTGTAAGCGATATCGCAAAGTGCGCAAGAGAGGTTTCAAAAGAAGCGGAAACCCGTGAAGAAATTCTTATCGAAAAACCCGTAAGCATTGCGATAAACAAACTTGCAGCCGAAAAAGGTCTTATTTGATTTACTGTGGCTGATATCATTGCCGAAATCGTAATAGACGGCGCCACCGTTATGTTTGACAAACGGTACAGCTATTCCGTACCGAAGAACCTCGTCGGTCACGCTCTTGCCGGTTGCCGTGTCACCGTACCGTTCGGTCGCGGCGACATAAAAAAGCAGGGTATGATAATCACCCTTCGCTCCGAAGACAACGGCAGTAACTTCAAAGAAATTTATTCCGTAACCGACGATACCCCGATTTTATCCGACGAAATGCTTGCAATGGTGCTTTGGATGAAAGAGCACACCTTTTGCACACATTTCGATGCAATTCACGCAATATTGCCGGCGGGTTTGAATTACAAACTGACCGATTATTACACTGTGAATTCGGAATTTGTTTCCTCTTCCCTTTTAAGTGACGGTGAACGCGAAATATACGATTACCTAACATCTTCGGGCGAATGTTCACGCGACAAAATCGAAAAACTTTTCACAGATTCCGAACAATTGCTCTGTTCACTTGAAGACAAACAGGCAGTTTGCAGAAGTTGCACTCCCGTGCGGCGTATGGAAGATATGACCCGCCGCTGGGTTCGCATTAACGACACTGCCGACTGCGACACCAAACTGACTCCACGACAGCGCGAAATTTTGGGCCTTGTCGAAATGTCGGGTGCTATAAGCGTTAAAGAACTGCGCTATTTCACGGGTGTTTCGGTATCGGTTATCGACTCACTTATAAAAAAAGGTCTTATAACATCCTTTGAAAAAGAAGAGTTCCGAACCCCTTATCGCCTTAAAACGGCGGCAAACCGCACCCCGATTACGCTTTCTTCGGAACAACAAACGGCATATGAAGGCATTCGTGAAAAGTGCCGTTCGGGTGAAGGTTCGGTTAATCTTTTATACGGGGTCACCGGAAGCGGAAAAACACAGGTTTTTTTAAAACTTTGCGATGATGTCATTGACTCCGGTCGCGGTGTCATCGTGATGGTGCCGGAAATCGCCTTGACACCCCAAATGATTGAAATTTTCAGCAATCGCTACGGAAACCGAACAGCGGTTTTGCACAGCGCAATGTCCCAAGGGCAACGTATGGACGAATACAAGCGCATAAAGCAAGGCAAAGCACTTATTGCAATCGGTACACGCTCGGCTGTCTTTGCACCCTTTGCCGATTTGGGGCTTATAATAATCGACGAAGAACAGGAACACACCTACAAATCGGAAAAATCTCCGCGTTTTCACGCAAGAGAACTGGCGCGTTTTCGCGCGGCATACCACAAAACCGCACTGTGTCTTGCTTCGGCAACACCGTCAATCGAAAGTTTCAGCGCAGCAAAAAGCGGGAAATACAATCTTTTCACCCTTTCCCACCGCTACGGCGATGCCCTTCTTCCGAAAGTTACAACGGTTGATATGCGAAAGGAAATAACCGACGGCAACTCTTCTCCGATAAGCCGACAGCTTTTCACGGCAATCGGTGCCGAACTTGATGCCGAACGTCAGGTTATACTTTTGCTGAATCGCCGCGGTCACAACACATATATTTCCTGTCCCGCCTGCGGGTGGATTGCCGAATGCCCGAACTGCAGTATTTCGCTGACATACCATTCGGCAAACGGGCGTATGATGTGCCATTACTGCGGATATTCCGAACCCGCCGCCGAAAAATGCCCCGATTGCGGTGCCGAACACATTCGTTTTCTGGGACTCGGCACACAAAAGGTTGAGGAAGAACTTAAAACCCTCTTCCCGAAAGCGCGAATTCTGCGGCTTGATGCCGACAGCACTCTCACCCGCGATTCATACTCGGTTAATCTCTCGGCCTTTGCCGCAGGCGAATACGATATTATGCTCGGGACACAGATGGTTGCAAAAGGGCTTGATTTTCCGAATGTATCGCTTGTCGGAGTCATCGGCGCCGACCGCGCCGCATACAGCGATGACTACCGTGCATTTGAACGCACCTTTTCCCTGCTGACTCAGGTGGTCGGCAGAGCGGGACGTTCGGGCACTCGCGGCAGTGCGATAATACAAACAACCGACCCAGACAATCCCGTTATATCTCTTGCCGCAGCACAGGACTACAATGGATTTTACAATGAAGAAATACTCACCAGAAAACTTATGGTATATCCGCCGTATTGCGATATCTGCTGTGTGGCGGTTCAATCCGCAGACAGGTCGGCGGCACAGTCGGCAATAAACGAAATTTTCAACGCGATAAAATCCGCCACGGCGGAAGAATATTCAGATATAAAACTTATGATACTGGGACCGTGTCCCGCATCTGTACCTAAAGTAAACCGAAAATACCGTTTCCGTATGATGATTAAATGCCGAAACAGTGCCCGCTTCAGAAAAATGCTGAGGGAGTGTACGGCAATAAAACCGAAATTTGACACAACGGTCTCGGTAGATATGAATCCCGAAACAATAATATGATTTTACGGAGAAAAAAATGGCAAAAAGAAATATAGTAAAAATAGGAGACGATGTGCTCAGGAAAACCTGCCGCACACAACTCACCTTTGACGAACGGCTTCACCGGATACTCGACGATATGAAAGAAACAATGTATGCCGCCGAGGGTGTCGGACTTGCGGCACCCCAAGTGGGAATACTTCGCCGTTTTTGCGTTATTGATGTCGGTGACGGCATTATCGAACTTATAAATCCGGTAATTACCGAACGCGAAGGTTCGCAAACAGGCAGTGAAGGCTGTCTTTCGGTTCCGAACCGTTATGAAGAAGTCACCCGCCCGATGAAGGTAACCGTGCGCGCACAGGATCGCGACGGCAACAACATAACCGTGACGGGCGAAGGACTTTTGGCACGTGCACTGTGTCACGAAATCGACCATCTTGACGGCATACTCTACATTGACCGCATCTGATTTTTATATATTGAGGTGAATTTTAATGCGCACAGTATTTATGGGCACCCCCGACTATTCTGTCAAAACACTTGAAGCGCTTATCGGCGCGGGTCACGAGGTTGTCGGCGTATTTGCACAGCCCGACAAACCCATTGGAAGAAAACAGATTCTTACTCCCCCGCCCGTAAAGCAGTTTGCCCTCCAAAACAACATCCCCGTCTATCAACCCTCATCTCTTCGTGACGGCAGTGCACTTGAAATTCTTAAAGAACTCAATCCCGATGTTATTGTTGTTGTGGCTTACGGTAAGATTTTACCGAAAGAAATACTCTCACTTCCGAAATACGGTTGCATAAACGGTCACGCCTCTCTCCTGCCGCGTCATCGCGGCGCTTCCCCCATACAATGGGCTATTGTATGCGGCGATAAAACGGCGGGTGTTACAACAATGCTGATGGATGAGGGTATGGACACGGGCGATATTCTTGAAATGCGCGAAACGCCTATCGGTGATACCGAAACCGCCGAGCAACTTTTTGAGCGTCTGTCGCAAATTTCCGCCGAACTTATGGTATCAACCCTTAAAAAAGCGGAAACGGGAGATATAAATCCAAAAAAACAACCCGAAGTCGGCGTAACATACGCCCCGATAATAAAAAAAGAAATGGCGCATCTCAACTTTACCGAACCCGCCGAAAAACTTTATAACGCGGTACGCGGTTATTATTCTTGGCCCTGCGCGTTTTTCTTCCTTAACGGCAAGCGAATAAAGGTTATCGAAAGCCGCATATCATCCCCGACGGATAAACCCGCAGGAACGGTTTGCGAAAGTCGCGACCGCCTTGTAATTGCCTGCGGCGGCGGCACGTCTCTTGAACTTATCACCGTTCAACCGGAGGGTTCAAAGGTAATGTCCGCGGCACAAATGCTTTGCGGAAAAGCAATTGATGTCGGCACGAATGTGCTGGAATAACGGGTGAATTTATGGCAAACGCACGGATGACAGCACTTAAAGCACTACTGGAGGTTGAGGAAAGCGGCGCTTTTTCAAACATTGTGCTTGACCGATTACTCGGCACGGGAAATATTTTGCCGCAGGACAGAGCACTTGCAACTGCTCTGTTTTACGGTGTCCTCGACCGCAAAATAACGCTTGATTATGTGCTCACAAATTTTATATCGCGTCCCATTTCAAAGACCGGCAAGGTCACACTCACGGCGCTTCGCATTGCACTTTATCAAATAATGTATATGGACAGAATACCGCACTCCGCGGCAGTAAACCAATCGGTGGAACTTGTTAAAAAATCTCCCGAACGTTATAACGCATCATTTACAAACGGTGTGCTCAGAAACATTCTGCGCCACGGGGTGCATCTGCCGAATCCCGATACCCCGAAGAATATAAGCATTGTTTTTTCCTGTCCACTGCCGATCGTTGACGGATTTATTGCCGATTACGGTTTGCAAAACACCGTTGCGCTTTTAGAGCATTCTCTCCTTGCGCCTCCCATCACGGTTAGGGTTAACACCCTTAAAACCGACTGTGCCGCACTTTGCAAAAGATTCGGCAACGAAAATATCACCGCTTTCAAGACCGATATTCCGAATGCGCTTAACATTGAAAGTGCACTGAATATTCGTGAACTTGCCTCCTACGGCGACGGTCTTTTTCATATACAGGATGCCGCTTCGCAGATAAGCATATCAAAACTTGCTCCCACGGTGGGCGAACGTGTGCTTGATGTTTGCGCGGCACCCGGCGGAAAAAGTTTTACAATGGCCGAACTTATGCAAAACGCAGGCAGCATTCTTGCCCTTGATATTCATCAACACCGCGTAAAACTTATCGAAAACGGTGCGCGTCGGCTCGGTCTCGATATTATAACCGCCACCTGTTCCGATGCAACGGCACTGCCCGAAGAAATCGGACTGTTTGATGCGATTTTATGCGATGTTCCCTGCTCCGGCTTGGGGGTTATACGCCGAAAGCCCGAAATAAAATACAAATCGGCCGAAGAATTTGAAACATTGCCGGCACTGCAACACAAAATACTTTCCTGTGCCGCACGGCACCTTAAATCGGGCGGACGTCTGCTTTATTCTACCTGCACACTGCGGATTGCCGAAAACGAAGATGTTGTACGTGCGTTTCTTGAAAACAATCGCGATTTCACATTACGGTATGAGCATACATTTATGCCGCATATCGACGGCACCGACGGCTTTTACTGCGCACTTATAACAAAGGTGTGATAAACTTTAAATGCAAAAACACGATATAAAATCAATGTACATCGATGAACTCACCGCATTGCTGAATAATATGGGTCAACCTAAATTCAGGGCGGCACAGTTATATAAATGGCTTCAAAGCGGCGCCGAAAGTTTTGAGGAAATGACCGACATTCCCAAATTCCTTAAAGCCGCGCTTGACGAAACCTGCTATATTGCGGGGGTAAAAATCGTGAAGCGTCTTGAATCGGCTATCGACGGCACGGTTAAATACGTATACGAACTGTTCGACGGCGAATATATTGAGTCGGTACTTATGAAGTACGAACACGGTTACACCGTATGCATATCAACACAGGTCGGTTGCCGTATGGGTTGCAGTTTCTGCGCTTCGGGTATCGGCGGGCTTATGAGGAGCCTTACTGCATCGGAAATGCTGGCACAGATAACCGCCGCACAGCGTGACAACGGAATCAGAATATCAAATGTTGTTATGATGGGAATGGGCGAACCGCTTGACAATTTTGAAGCAAGCGAACGCTTTTTGCGATTGGTTAGCGACCAAAAAGGTCTTAATATCGGACTGCGGCACATATCACTTTCCACTTCCGGTGTTGTCAGCGGAATTCACAAACTGGCACAGCTTAATATGCCGATAACATTATCAATATCGCTTCACGCACCAAACGACATTATAAGAAGTCAAATGATGCCCGTAAACCGAAAATGGAACATTGACGCTCTGCTTGATGCCTGCCGTGCCTACCAAAAGGTCACAACAAGGCGTATTTCTTTTGAATATGCGCTTATCGAGGGCGTAAACGACAGCGATGAATGTGCCGAACAACTGGCAAAAAAACTTCGCGGTATAATGTGTCATATAAATTTAATACCCGCAAATCCGGTTAGGGAAAATTCATTTAAAAAGCCCGACCGTAAAAATATTATTCGCTTTAAGTCTATGCTTGAAAGCAAAGGCCTTAACGCGACCGTCCGAAGAACTCTCGGTGCAGATATCGATGCGTCGTGCGGTCAGCTTCGGAAGAAAGCGAGGGAAGAAACTTATGCAAATTTACAGTAAAATGGATATCGGGTTAATGCGCCGTTCCAATCAGGATGCATACCGCACAGAAACACTGTCCGACGGCACCGTGCTTGCCGTGGTGTGTGACGGTATGGGCGGTGCAAACGCGGGCAATGTTGCAAGTGAAAACGCTGTGACGGCAATTTCGGACTTTGTATGCCGTTCTTGGAGAAACGACCTCCGCCCCAATGCGATAACCTCCCTGCTTCAAAGCGCGATACGTTCCGCCAATATAATCGTTTACGATATGGCAAAAAGCGATCCCGCGCTTGAGGGTATGGGAACCACCGTTGTTGCCGCGATTGTACGCGACGGTTACGCCGTTATTGCACACGTTGGTGACAGCCGTGCCTATCTTGTAACGGGCGGCGAAATCCGACAGTTAACCCGTGACCATTCGGT
>CAZGRC010000034.1:0-8733 GCA_964528125.1 uncultured Ruminococcus sp. | reverse complement strand
GAAATCGCGCAGATGTCCCGCAGGTCGCGAAAGTATATAAACATCGCGGAAAATGCCGTTCATACGGAACTGATCCTGACTTTCGATATAACTGCCGGAACACCATTTGCGCACATTAACGCGAAGTGTGTTTTTGCCGCGCACATTCACAAAATCGGTTATATCAAATTCTGCCTGCAAATGGCTTCCCTGTGTATAGCCAACATACTTGCCGTTAACATAAACTTCGGCATTGGAGGAAACGCCCTCCAAAACAAGGTAATGACGTTCGTTTTTATCTGTAAGATAAAAATCACGTTCATAAACACCCAAGGGATTTATCATCGGCACATATGGCGCATCACAAGGGTATGGATAATTTATATTCGTATAGTTTGGAAAATCATATCCGTGCATTTGCCAGCAGGACGGCACGGGTATTTCGTCCCACGAAACGGGTTCGGTTGCCCTGTCACCGTTTTCGGTGTAGGAAAAACGCCAAATGCCGTTAAGAAGTTGATATTCTGCCACGCCTTCGGGAATGTAATAACTGCGTTGTGGAAGTCGATTTTCACTCAAATGGGTTAAATCTTCGTACTTTCGCATATAGATTCCCTCATATTTTCCATTCTCTTACATCGACATTCCACTCGGCACCCTCTGCCAAAACAAACTTAATATCTTTAAGCGTTTTGTTGGGATAGGGATTTTCCATAAGATAGCGGTAGTAAACCTTGCCGTCTTCAAAGACGGGAAGCGTGGAATATGCCGTTTCCCCGAGTTTACCCTCAATCTTGACGTTGCGCTGACCGGGATTGCCGTCGTTCGGGCCTTCTTCGGTGACTTTTCCGTACCAAGCAACTTTATCGAAACCTATCTGTTCACCGAGGAAGATTTCTTTGGTGATGGATGTGCCGTCGGTATACGAAATCTCATAATTTCCGAGATAATAATTCTTGCGGTATTCTTCACCACAAGTGAATACGCCGTCAACAAATTCGTGATACCATGCGTTGCGGTCGGTTGTGTGGATAAATTCGATATATTTACCCTTGCGATTGGCGGCAACACCGTAATGAAAATCAAACAAACGCTTAAAACAGCCCTCAACACAGGCGGTAAAACTTTCGTCGTCAGTATCGTCATACTCGGTATCCCAATAAATAATATCGTTATACGCCATACTGAGATAAATTCTGTTACGTTGGAGATAAACCGGTCTGGTAGCACCCCAGTTAGAACACATACCACCCGAAGTATTATCTCCGCAACGCTTGCGGAAATCGGTCATACCCTCGCCGCGGAAATTACCGAATACAACCGGAAAATCGCGGATTTCTTCATCAAGATGCGCACCATAAGACCAGAACCAGTTCATACAAATGAGGTCTTTCGGCATTTTAAGCCTTGCCTGCCAAGTCGGTTCGAGAATTCCGAGAAGTCTGCCGTTTTTATTCCATGCAAAATAAATATAGTTAAGCGCACCGCCGAATCCGACACCGTCAGGTGTTTCGGCATTAAGCAATTTATCGCACCAAATCATTGTCTTAACATTCTTTGATGCCAGATAATCGTGAATTTTAAGCAGATCTTCGGCAAGGATTTCATCATTGGTCATAATACGCTTGCGGCATCTGTCACAAATATTTATCGAGTAATACTCATCATGACCGATGTTGATAACTTCGGGGTTGAAGACATCGATTACCTCATCAAGGACATCGAAAAGCAGTTTATAAGAATCGGGATTTGACGGACAGAATGTATCGGGATACGGATCTTCGGGACGTTCTGCAAGTTCGGGATGCCGCGTCAGCAGATAATCACAGTGGGAAGTTGAAGGAACTTCGGGGATTATTGTGATATCGCGCTCGGTGCAGTATGCAATGAGATCCTTGATTTCGTCCTGAGTGAGATATGAACCGCCGCCGTTGTTGGAATGAATGGAATTTTTTCTCCAAGGATATGTAAATTCCTGCAATTTTTTGGATTTTCCGGAATATTCCGACATAAATTCGGCATATTCTTCCCACCCCTCGTTTATTTCGGGATGGCGCTTGTATTCCATTGCACCACCGATTTCAAGCATCACGGTGTTATGACGGAAAAACACCATCATATCAATGAATTTTTTAAACTCCCTAATTTCACTTCTTGAGGGCATCATAAGTTTTATTCCGCGAAATGCACTGAAAGGATAGTCACAAATGCATTCCGCACCGAATTTGCCGTCATCATCAAGACTGCGAAGAATCGACATTAAGCCGTAAACCGTTCCCTTTTGGGTATCGGAATATACAGACACATTGCCGTCCTCTGCTTTAATTACAAAGCCCTCGGGTCGGTTGTTCATATCGACGCCACATTCTTCACTTGCGAATTGCTTTACGGAGCTGTCCATCGGAACTATCAGTTCGATTTTTTCAATAATATCTGCCGTTGTATCGTTTACCGCGAATTTTCGGATTATCGAATCCGCATATTCCGGTGCGCCGATAATCTTTGTTGCGGTGGAAAACAGCCTTTTTTCCACCGCTTCTTTTTTAAACTTAAAATTCTGCATAAAAAACTCTCCCTAAAAAGGCGGCAGATCACCGCCGCCTCAAACTGTAGACAAACCGAATTTTCTTGCTTGCGGCGTTTACGCCGCATCTTGTTTTTGCGTTTGCCTGTGCGTCGCAAAAACTTCCTTATCAACGCTCTCAGGCGAGATTAAAACCCGTCTGTCCAAACCTTGTTACGACTTTGATTTGCGTTTTTTGATTATAAGCACCGCCGCCGTGCCGAGAGCCGCAATAACTATTACCGAGCTCGCAATAACAACGGGAACCACGGGGAAAGTGTTTGCAGCCAAAGAAGATTTCTTTTCGATGCCTGCCACAATTTTAACCGCTTCTTTATAGGTCTTCTTGGCGATATTTGTGGGCGATGACACGATGAGAACCTCACCATCCGGCATTGCACCCTCATAATATTCGGTAAGAAGTATGTTGGAGAAATAGATGTTATTTGTGCCCGAAAGATTGTTCTGAACCGTGAGCGAACCGGGTTTTGTGTCGTTGACAACACCTTTTATAACAGGCTCATTGTTAACAAAAATCGCAACGTTTTCACCCTTAACCACAACCTTCATCGGAACCCAACCGCTTAACTTAACGGCTGTTTTGGCAACAGTTTTGCCGAGCGAATAACTGCCTGTGCTGAAATTCAGAAGTTGCAACTGATTCTGCGAAACAATTACAACAAAGCCGTAGTTGCGTACATCGTCCCACGATTTGCGGAAATTCAACTGCAACTGGTTAACGCTGGTAGCATAGTCCATATTGATATCGAACGAGAAAACAAAATCGGTGAGTTTTTGACTGTAAATACCTGTTTCTCTGCTGAGACCTTCCGCCGCAAATTTTACGGAATCAACACCGTCAAGATTTTCATAGGAGAAGCGGTCCCCGAAAAGTGACTTTGCGTCTTTTTCGTTTCTGACCTCATAATCCTTTAATATCTTGGGTATTGTGGGTTGCAGTTTTCTGTTTGTCATTCCGGCATATGATTCTTCTTCGCCGTAACTTGTAAGTTTGAAATCGCTCAACTCAACATCGCCGTTTTCGCCTGAAAGCAGGAACTGTATCTGACCGGAATAGAGTGCGGCATCGGTGAGTTCAAACTTTTTAATACCGTCAAACGCTATCCAAACAAGTCCTTCGCTTGCGACAATACGCACCTTAACACCCTTGGTAAAGTCAATCTTTTCACTGCCGTAGGTTGTGGCACTGCCGTCTTTCATTTCAAGATAACGTGTGAATGCCGTGCTCTTGCGGTCGAAATTAAGAACATATCCGAAGTTGGCATTGTCGTAATAGTGACGGAATTTGATTGTCAGCGCACCCGCAGAGTTGGTTTTCATCTTAAGATTAAAATCAAGAATGAAATCTCTGGTTTCGCAAAGGTTTACACCCTTGCCCGCGCCTGCGATGTTGTTAAGAACGGTTTTGTTGCTTATGGTATGCCCGCCCTTTTCAAACAGTGCAAGTATCCTGTCAAGCGATACCATTTCCGATACGGGGAATGTCGTTGTATCGGCAGGAGGTGCCGTCACCTTTTGTGCGGCGAGTTCATCGCTGTACTTATAAAGGCAGGGTTCGCTGAAGAATACGGTGTTTTCACCCGAAAATCCGTTTTGAACCAACACCTTATTGCTTGCGTTATAGGCATTTTTGATTTCAAAAATCTTAGTGCCGTCAACCGACAGCCAAACCGTGCCGCCGTTTGCCGCAATGCGCACACGGTGCGAACTGCTGAAATCAATGGCTCTGCTGTCCATTTGAGAATACTGGTAGTTGTTATCGTTATACTTATTGAGAGTAATACCGTTAGCGGTGAAAAGGAAAAGATAACCGAGGTTTGAAACATTGTTGTAATTGTGTCTCACCCGCACCTGCAAATTGCCAGTTTCTGCGGGAGAAATGCGAAGTGTGAAATCAAAGATAAAGTCGTTGACAGTTCCGATTATCGCACCGTTTCCTTTGGAAACCTTATTTACAACCATATTTGCATTTTCGCGTTTCCATGTTTCAGTGCCCACCATCGAAGTGAGTATTTCATTTGCCGTTGTAAGTATTCCGCTTTCATTTTCGCTCTTGTCTGTAACACCGTCATTGGCTTTTTCGTCGGAATATTCGCGAACAACCATATCGGTGAGGGTTATATTACCCTCGGGAACACCCGCCGTATGTGATATTTGCAGATAACCTTCTTCACTGTAAGCATCTGTAATTCCGAATACGCGAACACCGTCAAAAGATATCCACAACATACCGCCGTTTGCGGCAATGCGAACCTTAACGCCCTTGGTGAAATCGGTTATTAACTTGTCGATTTGGTCGTTTTGGAAATCATTATCGTGGTATTTACCGATGGTCAGCGTGTCTTTTGTGAAGTACAAACGGTAACCGAGATTGCACACACTTGTTGTGCCGTGACGAAGACGAAGTTCAACCGCACCGTCCTCATCCTCGGCAAATGTGAGGGTAAAATCAAAGATAAAGTTTTGGGCTTTGCCTATCTTGCAACCCCAGCCGTCATAATCCTTGCCGAAATCCGACTTGGTGGTTGCGGCAGTGCCGTTTGTGATAGTTGTCCAGCCCTGCCCTTTCATGGCGGCGGCGATGTCCTTGCCCGAAATTATCACATCACTCTTTTGGGGATCCGAAATACCGGCATTCGCCGTTTTTTCTTTATAATTCAAAAGTGAAAGACCGCTTATAACGGCGCCTTTTTCGGAAAGTGTGGTAGTGTGGCTCAACTGAATTGCGCCGCTTTCGTTAAAGGCGTTATCGATTTTGAAGACGCGAACACCGTCAAAGGCAATCCAGAGATTTTGACCGTTTGCGGCTATTCTTATATCAACACCCGCTGAAAAATCGGCGGATACCGTTTGAATTTCGGAAACCGAATTACTTCCGTCGTTATACTTTCTGACGGCAAGTTTATCGGAGGTAAATATCAACTGATAACCGTAGTTACCCTCATTATAGTAGTGGCGCAGACGGAGTTCCACATTGCCACTTTCCTCGGCACCGATTTTAAGGTTGAAATTAAGAATGAAATTCTGTGCCGTTGCCACTACACAACCCCAACCCGTATACGGCTTTGCCACGGTGGAATTGCTTGAATATACCGACATACCGTCGCGAACCCAGCCGTTGTCGTTGAGTTTTGTATACATAGTTTCGGGTTGCGCGATTTCGGGTGCGGGTTCGGGTTCGTGAACGCCTGTGCCCGTTTTAAGGGTGAGGTTTGATATTCTGTAAACATCGCCTTTTTCCGATTGGTTGTGCGCGGCGATTTTAATTTCCGAAGCGGTGGTTGCGGCATCGACCGTTTGCTCATAAACCGCTTTACGGTCAATATAAACCTTAAGTGAAGTGCCCGAAAGCACAACATCGTAACGGTGGAAATCGTTGCCGACAGCATCGTGACTTTCTACCTTAGATGCATCGGAGAAACAACATCTGCTGCCGCTTATGTTGATTGTCTTTCCGTTTGACAAAACTATCTGTATGCCACGTTGCCATTCATTATCCGATAATTTCCACATCAGATTGAATGTCAGGGCAAAATCGGTGACTTTGGCAAGCGACTGAACCTCTGCCTTAGCGGAAGCCGACTTGATTGTGGCTTTCGGTGTCCATGAAGATGTGGTGAATTTTCGGCAGGCAATTCCACCGAAAACATCAAATTCCGTCGTCCAACCGTCAAGCACACCTTGGTATGTATCGGTTGAAAAATCATAATCGGCAACGGTGTCCATATCCTCCCCTGTCACTTCGTCAAGAGTTACAGCCGAAACTTTTACACCTACTGCGTTTACGCGAAGGGTGAGTGCGCCGGAAACCGCGGTATCTGTGAGGGTGCTATCGAGAATCTTGGCACCGTCGAGCAATACAACCGCGCGGTTGTTCAACATTCTCAGACTTACCGAATGCCATTGACCGTCGGCAATGTTAAGAGAATCATCCGAAAAAGCGGTTTCGGACTTTCCGCCGAAATATATACCCGCATTTGCGTTTTTATTTACTGTGAGTTCATAAAAAACGCTACCTGCTTCACGGGCAAGCACAGATATCGGAGATACCGTGTTTACGGGAATATTTACCTTAAAATCAAGCATAAAATCCTGCAAACCGTCACTCAACTGTGTCGAACCGGAAGCCGTAGAAACAAATGCCGTGCCGACATTTGAAACCGTTTCGCTATCCCATGAACCGCCCAGCGGTTTATGGGTGCCGAAAAAGTCAAAATCGGGCGCTGTGACAGCGGGTTCACCTTGTGTGAAAAGCCCGCCCAGCGGCAAAAATATTCCAAGACAAAGCACTAACGAAAGTGCCAGGGCTATTGCTTTTTTCATACATTTACCCCTTTTAAATCAATTTTGTAAGTCAGTGCGCGGCAGATACGCAAAAGGCGATTTTGCCGAAATCTGCCGCACTCCGTGAAAATTACCCGTTTTACTGTGTAATGCTTAATTCGTCTATGGCGATTGTTCCGCCCGCACCCGTATAAGACATAACAAGAACATAGTCATTAACCGAACCTGCCGGGACATTGATACTGCCTTTGAGTGTACCGCTCTTAGCGGAAGAACTGTCGATTACCAATGTGTCGGTGCCGCCGTCGGCATTATCTATATCCGCAAGAGAACGCATTTGGAAATAGATGGTATCATATCCGCTTAGTTTTTCGGAAAGCTTATATTTAACGCTGATGTTATAGGACTTTCCTGCGGGAATCGGTACAATAGTGTTATCTGTATGGAAAACTACCGGTGCGGTCTCTCCCGCCTTAACTTCGGGACAGGTGACGTTGAGTGCACCGTCGGATACCTTTGCGGCACCTTTGGTATATTCAACCATCGGAGAAATGGATTTATCGAAATTCGCCGTTACCGCACTGAATTCGCTTGAGATGTTTGCGGCGCCCGCAAGTGTTTCGTCAATAATTGACTGCAATAGCGGCTTTCTGCTTGCAACGGTGGAGCTGATGGATTCGCCCTTAGCGTAAATTGTTGTCCACATTCCTCTTGCCTGATTTTCAAAATCATTGTATCCGAGGGATTTCATTGAATATGCATTCTTTTTGATTTCGTCAAGAAGTTTCTGCTGTTCGTCGGTATAGCCTTCCCATACTTCGGATTCCTGTGCCTTGAGCTCTTCGGCATCGGCTGCTGCAGGTGCCCAGTAATCTTTGAGGAATTTTGCGGATGCATCGGCATTTGCGGTTGCGCTGAGAATTGAAAGACCCTCAACCCAAGCGCAGTATTTAACATCGGAGGTGTTGTCGGGATCCTGCGGGAAAGGTGCAATGTCAAGTTCGTCGGCAATGCCGAGTTCCATATAATATCTTACATAGGAAGGACGTTCGCCGTACATTGCGAGGTTTCCGCCGAGCAAATAATCGCCGCTGTCCCAAATACCGGGAACGAATGTCTTATCCTGAAAACCGCACTGCTGAATGAACTGAGCGGTTTTTGCGAAAAGCGGATTGTCAACGGTGAGTTTAATATTATCGTCGATATAGTCGGTAAGACCTGCGGAGGGCAGGAAGATGTGGTGCAGCCATGTACCGAAACCGTATTGGTCGGTAATACCGTCGTTATTCTGGTCCTGAGTCATATTGATGCAGGTCTGACGGAAAGTATCCCATGTCCAGTTGCCTGCTTTGTAATGTTCAAGCGGAGTGGTTTCGCCGTTGTTTTCAAACATTGTTTTATTGAAGATAATAACCATTGTCTGATAGTTATATTTGGTTGCCATAGCATAGGTTTTGCCTTGAAACTCGAAAGCTCTTTTGCTCATTTCAACGTCGATTTCGTCGGTTTCTTCGAGATATTTGTCAATCGGCAAAAAAACGTTCTTTACGGCAAGTGTGGGGCAATCCATAAAGTATGACCAGTAAACGTCAACCTGTTCACCCGTCGCGATAAGGGTGGTAAGTTTTGTGTAACGTGAGTTCCAGTCGTTGTTGTTGTGGATCAGTTCGACTTCACCGCCGGTATCTTCTTTCCACATATCCTTGGCACGGTTGAAAGCACGCATAAAGTCATCACTGTTACCGGAATTATACATAACGATTTTTGCGCCTTTGTAGTTGGAGATGTCATCGGAATCACCTTTTTTGTCTCCGTCTTTGTTGCCGCCGCAACCCGTCGCGATAAGGGTGGTAAGTTTTGTGTAACGTGAGTTCCAGTCGTTGTTG
>CAZGRC010000033.1:0-8760 GCA_964528125.1 uncultured Ruminococcus sp. | reverse complement strand
ATATAATAATATAACAGAATAAACATTATGGGGTGTAGATATAATGAAACAACTGCGTGAAGAAGATAAAATTTTAAACGGTGTAAAACGTATTCATATGATAGGTATCGGCGGCAGCGGTATGTGTCCGCTGGCGGAAATATTGCACAGCAAGGGATATGAACTTTCGGGTTCGGATAACAACGAAAGCGATCCGCTGAAACGCGTGCGCGCGCTCGGTGCCAAGGTGCATATGGGTCACGCCGCAGAAAATTTGGGTGATGCCGAACTGGTGGTATACAGTGCCGCAATAAGCAAGGACAACCCCGAAATTGTCGAGGCACACCGCCGCGGTATTCCGACAATGGAACGTTCGCATCTGCTCGGTGCGGTTACGCGCTGTTACGATAATGTTATCGGGGTGTGCGGTACACACGGGAAAACCACCGTTACATCTATGATAACACATATTTTGATTTTAAACAAGATGCAACCTAACGCGGTTATCGGCGGAAGATTGCCGCTTGTAAATTCCAACGGTGTCACGGGCGAGTCGGAAATACTGGTATGCGAAGCTTGTGAGTTTGTCGATACCTTTTTGCAAATGTCACCCGATATTTCGGTACTCCTTAACATTGATAACGACCACCTTGACTATTTTAAAACAATGGAGAATCTTACGGCGTCGTTTTCAAAGTTTATCGGTATGTCATCACTTGCTTTTTTAAACGGTGACGATGCACTTGTTTTAAAAGCGGCGGAGAATATATATGCCGAAAAGGTGACATTCGGATTTGAAAACACAAATGATTATTATCCCGAGAATATAACAGCCGGCAGAAGAGGCTTTTGCTTTGACGTTATGAAAAGAGGCGAAAAGTGCGGACATCTTTGTATGAGTGTGCCGGGCAGACACAATGTTTTGAACGGTCTTGCCGCTTTTGCGGTGTGTGACAGCCTCGGTGTGTCGGCGGACGGCATTACCGAAGCGGTGAAAAGTTTTACGGGCGCCGGCAGACGTTTTGAATTTCTCGGTGAATACGGATTTACCCTTGCCGACGATTATGCACATCATCCAACCGAAATTCGCGCAACCCTTACCGCCGCAAAGGAACTTGATTACAAACGCGTAACGGTTGTTTTTCAACCGTTTACGTTTTCGCGCACGGCACTTTTAAAGGATGATTTTATTTCGGCGCTGTCGATTGCGGACAGGGTAATACTTACACCGATAATGGGCTCGCGCGAAGTTAACACCTACGGTATTAAATCGGAGGATATTGCCTGCAAATTGCCCGATGCCGTTGTGTTGGACGGCTTTGAAAATATTGCAGACTATATAATCAAAACTTCTAAAGAGGGTGACATTGTTATAACAATGGGAGGCGGCGATATTTATAAAGCGGCGCATATTATACAGGAGAAGATGAAATGACACCCACAATAAAGCTTTTTGATGAGGATTCGTATTTAAAAGAATTCACCGCCGATGTGATTTCGTGTGAACCGTTCGGTGAAAAATGGGCGGTTGTGCTTGACAAAACCGCATTTTTTCCGGAAGCGGGCGGTCAGCCGTCGGATAAAGGCACGATTGACGGCGCCGAGGTTATTGATGTAGAGATAGACAAAAACGGCATTATCACACATATATGCAATGCGCCGATAAAGGAACACACGGTTTGCGGCAGAATTGATTTTGAACGCCGTTTTGTGTTTATGCAAAATCATACGGGTGAACACATTGTGTCCGGAACGGTTCACAAACTTTACGGACTTGATAATATCGGATTCCATCTGAGTGAGGATGCCTTTGTTACCCTTGATTTTAACGGTGACCTTACACGTACCCAACTTGACGATATTGAAATGCGTGTAAACCTTGCCGTGTGGAAGGGCGCACCCGTCAGGGCATATTACCCAGATGAAAACAAATTGAAAACAATCGCTTACCGCAGTAAAAAAGAACTTGACGGTGATATACGCATTGTCGCGATTGATGGGTGTGATGTATGTGCCTGCTGTGCGCCGCACGTCAAGGATGCCGCCGCAGTCGGAATTATTAAATTGCTTGATACCGAAAAAATGCACGGAGGCACACGCATTGTTATGAAGTGCGGCAAATGGGCACTCTGTGATTATCGCGAGAAGTACGGCAGTGTTGCGGCAATATCGGCTTTGACAAGTGCAAAACAGCAGGATACCGCCGTTGCGGTTGAAAAACTGTATAATCAACTGACTGCCGAAAAGCAATGTGTCTCGGCGCTTAAACGCCGTCTTATTTCCGAAATGATAAAGACTGCCGAGCCGTCTTGCAATGTATTTTTTGAGAACGGGCTTG
Source organism: uncultured Ruminococcus sp. (assembly GCA_964528125.1). GTDB lineage: Bacteria > Bacillota > Clostridia > Oscillospirales > Acutalibacteraceae > UBA737. Next base: position 6,443 of record CAZGRC010000033.1, on the reverse strand, counting down.
ATACAAAGGAATTGCAACTTTATGCCGACGGTCTGTACAAGACGTACGGAGGTATAAAGGGGGTATTTTCGCCCGTCGGTGACGGGTATGCATTTGCCATATGCGGGGCGGCGGAACCGCTCGATGAATTTTTTGCCGACTTCAGGAAGAAATTCACCGTTCGGGGAGGCGGCAGAAACGGTATGGTACAGGGAAATATCGTTGCACGGGCAGATAAAATAAAATTATGCTTTTAATTTCGGCACAGATGTGTTAAAATAGTTAGATAATACAATTAGAATGAAAATTTACGGGTGAGTATATGAACTGGACAGAAATAAAGGTCGGTGTTCCTGTTGAAAGTACCGACCAAGCGGCGGCTATTGCCAATATGACGGTGCCGTACGGTATTTATATTGAAGATTATTCCGATTTGGAAGAACAGGCGCTTGAAATTGCGCATATCGATCTCATTGATGAGGAACTTGTTAAAAATGACCGCACAAGGTCGGTGATACACATTTATATTTCGGAATGTGATAACGCCGCCGAAGCGGTAACTTTTCTTACGGAACATCTTGCCGCGGCGGGAATTGATGCCGAAGTTGAAAGCAATGATACCGACGATTCCGACTGGAACGAAAATTGGAAAAAATATTTTAAGGCATTTGACGTAGGTGAGCGGCTTGCCGTTTGTCCGAGTTGGGAAACATACGATAACCGCTACGGTCGCACGGTTATAAATCTTGACCCGGGTGCGGCTTTCGGCACAGGTACGCACGCAACCACTTCACTTTGTATGGAGATACTTGAAAAAAACGTTACCGACACCTCAACCGTTCTTGATGTCGGCACGGGAAGCGGGATACTTTCAATTGCGGCACTTCTCTTGGGAGCAAAATCCGCTATCGGTGTGGATATAGATGCGCAATCGGTGCGTGTGGCACAAGAAAACGCGGTTATAAACGGTGTGGTTGACAGAGCGCAGTTTGTTGTTGGTGACCTTGCCGAAAAGATAGACGGTAAATATGATATTGTCTGTGCGAATATTGTTGCCGACGTTGTGATAAGGCTTTTTGAAAACGTTGCCGATTTTATGAATGACAGCGGCATACTTATTGTGTCGGGTATAATCGATATGCGCTCGGGTGATGTTGAAACCGCCGCCGCCGCACACGGTTTTGCGCTGAAAGAAAAGCTGATGCGCGAAGAATGGTGCGCATATATACTTACAAAATAATTATTTCTACGGAGGAAATTTATGCTTGAATTTGAGCAACTTAAAATTCGCCTTTTCGCGCTTGAACCGGATATAATCGAACTTCGCAGTTCCATAGGGTATGACGGACTTGTACGCGAAATTGAGGAACTTGAAACAAAAGCGGCTGCCGAAGGTTTTTGGGATGACCTTGAAAATTCGCAGGCGGTGCTCCAAAAAACGGGAAAGCTTAAAAATAAGGTGGAAGCATATGACCGAATAAAACTTTCATATGATGACCTGATTATTCTTATTGAAATTGCCGATGAAGAAGGCGATCGTTCACTGCTTGAGGAAGTCACAACATCACTTGAGACGCTTGAAAGTGACGTTGCAAAACTTAAAATTCAAACACTTCTTATCGGTGAATACGATTCGAACAACGCTATTCTCACCTTTCATGCAGGCGCCGGCGGCACCGAAGCCATGGACTGGGTTTCAATGCTGGTACGTATGTATACCCGCTGGGGCGAACGCCACGGTTTTAGTGTTAAGGTGCTGGATTTCCTTGACGGTGACGAAGCGGGTCTTAAAAGTGCCACCGTGCTTATTGAGGGTGAAAATGCCTACGGTTATCTTCGCAGTGAATCGGGGGTACACCGTCTTGTGCGAGTATCGCCGTTTGATGCTTCGGGCAGGCGCCATACCTCTTTTGCTTCAATCGAAGTAATGCCGGAAATCAGTGACGATATTGAGATTGAAATTCGCGAAGAAGATATCAAAATGGATGTATTCCGTTCGTCGGGTGCCGGCGGTCAGCACATCAACAAAACATCATCGGCTGTTCGATTGACCCATATACCGACAGGTATTGTTGTTGCCTGTCAAAATGAGCGCAGTCAGTTCCAGAACAGAGAGCAGGCGATGAAGATGCTGAAATCCAAGTTGCTTGAAATAAAGGAAAGGGAACACCTTGAAAAAATCGAGGATATAAAGGGTGTTCAAAAGGAAATTGCGTGGGGTTCGCAGATACGTTCCTATGTATTTATGCCGTATACTATGGTGAAAGACCATCGCACGGGATTTGAAACCGGAAATGTGGGTGCCGTTATGGACGGCGAGCTCGACGGGTTTATAAATGAATATCTGACCGTTGCATCCAAAGGCGAACTTCAACAGTAATTAAAAGTGGGGGGACTTTAAATGAAAAAACTTATTGCCGTGCTTTGTGCACTTACGATGATAATGTCACTTTCCGCCTGCGGAAAGTCAAAACGTGAGCTTTATAATGTAAAGCTTTCAAAGTATGTTGAACTCGGTGAATATAAAGACATAAATATTGATACATCTTCGGACGAATTCAAGGAATACTATGATGCCCAAATATCGTCGGATGTCAAAAACAATGACCTTTACGAAACCAAAAAAGAGGGTACGGTTGCCGAGGGCGACATTGCGAATATCGATTATGAGGGTAAAAAAGACGGTGTTGCTTTTGAAGGCGGTACCGATAAGGGTTATGACCTTGAAATAGGCTCGAATTCTTTTATCGATGGCTTTGAAGACGGTCTTATCGGTGTTGAAATAGGTGCTACGGTTGACCTTAATCTCAAATTTCCCGAAAATTACAATAATGCTGAACTTAACGGCGCCGAAGTTGTATTTACGGTTACCGTAAATTCGGTTGATACTCCCCGCGCACCCGAAGATTATTACAAGGAACTTGACTTTAAACTGCTTAAAGAGTATACCGATGATGTCACAAAACGTGCCGTAAAGGCGTTTATTACGGATAAACTGGCGGATTCTTCCGAAATCAAATCATATCCTCAGGATGATGTTGATACCATCTATGATGCACAGTTCGCAATGATGGACAGCTATTATAAAAGCAGTTACGGTACGGGAATTAACGAACTGCTTGAATCACAGGGACAAAGTACCGAAGAATTTAAAAAGACTATGCTCGAAGATTATGTATATCCGATGATGGAACAGCAGATGGTGCTGTACTGTGTTATGGATAAAGAGGGCATGGAGATAACCAATGACGAAGTTGAAGCACAAATAAGCAAGACCCTTGAAGAATTAAAAAGTTCCAATGTGGACCGTGAAACACTGCTTGAATACTACGGAAAATATTATTTTGAGCAGACTGCGGTCAGCGAAAAAGTGCTCGATTATCTTTATGATAATGCAAAAATAAAATGATTAAGTTATACAGTGCGTTTGGCACAGACCTTGACAGTGTCGCATACGGGGAAGTTTATAAAAGCCTTTCGGCAGATTCGAGGATACGTGTTGACCGTTGCAAAACAGAACAGGCACGAAAAAATTCGCTGCTCGGGCATTACCTTTTGATGCAGGGGACAAAAGAGCTTTTCGGTCGGTCTGACTGTGATGTTGTTTATACACGCAACGGGAAACCCATACTTTCGTTTTGCAAATTCAGTATTGCACATACCGAAAATTTTGCGCTGTGCGCTTTTTCGGACACCGATATCGGTATTGATGCCGAAATGCTGCGCAGTGTAAAAACGCGTGAAAGTTATCCGTTTTTTACTCGGCGGGAGTGTGATTTTGTAAACGGCAACGAAGAACTTCATGATGTGCGTTTTATGCACATTTGGACACGCAAGGAAGCATATGTGAAAATGCTCGGTGAGACAATGGCGGGAAAGGGCAGCACCGATGTCTTGAACGGTGTTTGCGGTGCGGTCTTTTCCGAATACGACTTTGGCGGTTTTGCGATAACCGTTTGCGAATCGGAAAAACACAGCGCCGAAAAGAGGTAAATTCAGTTTTTTATTGCGTTTTGGGCTTTTATGTGATATACTGATTTTCGTTAATAAAAAATTCATATTGGAGGTTTTCTTATGAACGGAGATACCGTACAGATACTTATCGCAATGGTCATATATATGGCGGCGGTAATTGTTATCGGTATTGTTTTTTCAAAAAAAGCAAACAAAAATTCCGAAAATTACTTTTTGGGAGGTCGCTCGCTGGGACCGTGGGTCACTGCAATGAGCGCCGAGGCATCGGATATGAGCGGGTGGCTTCTTATGGGACTGCCCGGCGTTGCGTATTGGTGCGGTCTTGCGGATGCATTTTGGACAGCACTCGGTCTTGCGCTCGGTACATATATAAACTGGCTCATTGTGGCAAAAAGACTTCGCCGTTACAGTATCAGGGCAAATAATTCCATTACATTGCCGGAATTCTTTTCAAACCGTTTTCGCGAAAAGAAAAAGGTCATTATGACCCTGTCGGCACTTTTCATACTCATATTCTTTACCGCTTATGCGGCAAGCTGTTTTATCACCTGCGGGAAATTGTTTTCGACACTTTTCGGTTTTGATTACAAGTTGATGATGCTGATCGGTGCGGCATTTGTTCTTTTATATACAATTCTCGGCGGGTTTCTTGCCGAAAGTGCGTCAGATTTTATGCAGGCAATAGTTATGATTATCGCGCTCGCGGTTATCGTTATTATCGGTGTTGTAAAAGCAGGAGGTATGGGTGCTGTTATTGATAATGCACAGTCTATTCCCGGATTTTTGGAATTCTTCGGTATGGCGACACCGACAGTCGGTGCAGACGGTGTGCAACTTGTTGAGGGTGGGAAGCCACTCTTCGGAGCCGCGTCGCCTTACGGTATACTCAGCGTATTTTCAATGCTTGCGTGGGGTCTCGGATATTTCGGTATGCCGCAGGTGCTTTTGCGCTTTATGGCAATTCGCAAAGAAGAGGAACTTAAACGTTCAAGAAGAATTGCAATGGTTTGGGTTGTTATTTCACTTGCCGTTGCCGTATTTATCGGTATTGTCGGTCGTCAGCTTTATCCCACGGCGCACCTCACAAAATCAGGCGCGGAGAACATATTTATAACTCTTTCGAGAAGTTTTATGCCGCCTATACTCGCGGGTCTTGTTATGGCAGGCATACTTGCCGCTACAATCAGTTCATCGGATTCATATCTTCTTATTGCCGCGTCGGCTTTCGCCAAAAACATTTTTCAGGGTGTTTGTAAAAAGAATGCTACCGATAAGCAGGTTATGACTGTCAGCCGCATAACACTTCTTGTTGTTGCCGCGATTGCAATACTTTTTGCTCTTGATGAAAACAGCGTTATATTTGAGGTTGTATCTTTTGCTTGGGCAGGCTTCGGCGCAACATTCGGTCCGTTGGTAATACTTTCGCTCTTTTGGAAACGTATAAACCGTGTCGGTGCAATAGCCGGTATGGTAGGCGGTGCCGCGATGGTATTTTTATGGAAACTTCTTATAAGCAAACTCGGTGGTGTCTTTGCAATATACGAACTGCTTCCCGCATTTGTTTTTTCTCTTATATGCATTGTTGTTTTCTCGCTTGTTACGGCACCTCCCACAAAAGAACTTGAAGAAGATTTTGAAGCTGTAAAAACAGGTAATGTTTAAGCCGATGTTCCTTTAATAAAACTTCAAGATACGGATTTTATCATCATTCGTAAAGAAACCCCTTTCATTTGACGCGTTTTGTCTAATGAAAGGGGTAAATTTACAGCATAAATGAAATGTAAGTACAAGGGGAATTATTTTTCAAGCAATTCATTGATGTAGTCAAAAAAAGATAGTTTATCTTCATTTGATAATAACCGAAATGCGTTTATCAGAGATTTTTCGGTTGTGTTGAGTCGGAAATCAGTACCCGAGTAGGTTTTTGCTGTTTCGGGAATATCACTTGATTTTTCCGATAGTTTCTCCGAAGTTTTTTCGGAATACTCTTTAAAAGGATCAAACTCTAACAGTTGAATCATATTGTTAAAAGTGAAGATTTTCGCTATCTCTGTCAACATAGGAAGTGTGAAGCAACCGATTTTTTCGCGGTATGCGTAGGTGGTTCGCTTTAACCCCAATGCTGCAGCCATATCCGATTGGCTGAAACAAAACCTGTGACGTAAAGCAACAATCTTCTTGGAAATTTGTTCCGGTGTTATTTGTACGGGGTAAGAATTATTCATAATAATCTCCATTCTGCCACCGAAAATTTGAATAAATAATTTTTTGAAATCTCCGATGGCGGCAATCGGAGATTAAATCGGCATATGTAAGGACGATTTTTTAACAAAAACATTACTGTGGTGCGTTTTGTGTGATTTTTTCCACAGGAAAGCAAAGTTGTAAATTATGCTTGACTTAATGAAATAAAATTGATATAATATAAAAGTACGCTGGAGTGGCTCAGTTGGTAGAGCAGCTGATTCGTAATCAGCAGATCGTGGGTT
>CAZGRC010000032.1:0-8832 GCA_964528125.1 uncultured Ruminococcus sp. | reverse complement strand
GCATATGCTCTTGTAAAACATCTGGGTATAAAACATTATGAAATTAACATAAAAGATGCTTTTGATGCCGTTTTGGGAGAGGTAAAGTCGGCTCTCGGTGAGGTCGGACGTGTCACCGAAGTCAATCTGCCGCCGCGACTCAGAATGTCGGCGCTTTACGCCGTCAGTCAAAGCGTTAACGGTAGGGTGGTAAACACCTGTAATCTTTCGGAAGACTATGTTGGATATTCCACAAAATACGGCGATATGGCAGGTGATTTCAGTCCGCTTTCCCGTCTTACGGTTACCGAGGTGCGCGCTGTTGGAAGAGAGGCGGGTTTGCCTGCGCAATTTGTGGACAAGGTTCCGATTGACGGTCTTTGCGGCAAAACCGATGAAGAAAATCTCGGCTTCACTTATGAAGTGTTGGATAAATATATTCGCACGGGTGTTTGTGAAGACGATAAGACGCGTATGCGCATCGATTCTTTGCACAATCGAAACTTATTTAAACTGTTGCCGATGGAATGTTATGTACCCGAATGGGACAAAAACGGCACAAATTCTTAAAAACGTGTATTTTTTGGGAAAATAATCTTGACAAAAGCGTTGATAAATTATATAATAGTCTTTGTGACAAAAGCGGAGGTGCTGAAATGGTTCTCGACCTTAAGTGTGTTTTCGGCAATAACGGAGCTTCGTTATCGGTGGAACACACACTCGATATGAGCGATACCGATTTTTTCGGTACATGCCCGCTTAAAACTCCGGTTGTGACACGAGGACGCGTTTTTAACAGTGCCGGTGTTGTGACACTGTCGGTAGACATCTGTTATGAGTTTACTGCGCCCTGTGATCGTTGCGGCAAAGAGGTTTCCCGTGAATTTACGATTCCGTTTGAACGCTCTTTGGCGATTTCCATTGAAGCCGAAGAAAGCGACACCATAATTGCCGTTCCGGATATGAAACTTGATTTGGACGAACTTGTCTTTTCGGAGGTTTATGTTGATCTTCCGACAAAACATCTTTGCAGTGAGGATTGCCGTGGGATTTGCCCAAAATGCGGCAAGAATCTCAATGACGGGGATTGCGGTTGTCCTAAAAAAGAAATTGACCCGCGACTTTCAAAACTCGCGGAGCTTCTTCAAAACTAAAGAAGTAATGACTAAGTTAAGGAGGTGCTGAAAATGGCAGTACCGAAGAGAAAAACTTCAAAAGCAAGACGTGACAAGAGAAGAAACAATCTGTGGAAGCTCACTGCGCCCACACTTGTAAAGTGCTCAAACTGCGGCGAATATAAACGTCCGCACAGACTTTGCCCTGCCTGCGGCAATTACAACGGCCGTGAGGTTATCAAAGTTGCAGAGTAAATCTGTACAGGCTGTAAGAAATTAAATCAGTCTAAGGCGGAGGGGGATGAAGTCCCCCTCTTTTTTTAAGTTTTAAGGCGGTGATTATATGTCGGTTGTGATTTCGGATGTTGAGAAGGGCAGTTATGCACATAAAGCCCGTATTAAAAAAGGTGATGTTCTGCTTTCGATAAACGGAGAAATTATCACCGATGTTTTGGATTACCGTTTTTATCAGAACGGTGAGCGACTTTTGCTTGAAATTTCGGGAGCAAACGGCAGGGTGCGCAAGGTAAAAATCAAGAAACCCGAATTTGATGAAATCGGGCTGGTGTTTGATACCTATCTTATGGATGAAAAACGTCCTTGCAAGAACAAGTGCATTTTCTGCTTTATCGACCAACTTCCCAAAGGGCTTCGCGAAACGCTTTATTTCAAAGATGACGATTCACGCCTTTCCTTTCTTTTCGGCAACTACATCACGCTTACCAATATAACCGAGCATGAAGTCGAACGCATTATAAAAATGCATATCAGCCCGGTGAATATTTCGGTTCATACAACAAATCCCGAATTGCGCGTTAAAATGATGACCAACAAGAACGCAGGTGCCGTTCTTTCGGTTATTGACCGCTTTAATGATGCGGGAATTGCCATGAACTGTCAGTTGGTGCTTTGTCCCGGATATAACGACGATGCCGAACTTGAAAGAAGTCTTGCTGACCTCACGTCGCGCGAGAATATTAAGTGTATTGCTTCGGTGCCCGTCGGTCTTACCGACCACCGTGAAGGATTGACACCGCTTAAACCTTTCGACCGCGAAACTGCGGGTGAGGTTATTGACATAATCGACCGTTTCGGTGATATGTGTTTTGAAAAATACGGCGAACGACGCGTTTATGCCGCAGATGAGTTTTATTTGTTGGCAAAACGTGAAATTCCCGATGCGGAATATTACGGTGAGTTTTTGCAGCTTGAAAACGGGGTCGGGCTTTGGGCGCTTTTGAAAAGCGAAGCCGAATCGGCTCTTAAAGAAATTCCGTCAAATTGTGTTTGCAATCGGCATATATCTGTTGCCACGGGCGTTGCGGCGTATCCGCTTATTTCCGATATTGCACGCCGTTGCTGTGAAAAGGCTGAGGGATTGTCGGTTGATGTCTATGCGATAAGAAACGATTTTTTCGGTAATAAAATAACGGTCTCGGGACTTGTGACCGCAACCGATATTATAAAGCAAATCGGCGGGAAAGATTTGGGCTCTGCACTGCTCATCCCGAAAACCATGCTCAGAAGTGAGGGGGATATGTTCCTCGATAGCATCACCGTTGACGAACTGATAAAAGAAATCGGCACCGATGTATTGCCCGTTGACAATGACGCCTATGAACTGGTGCACGGCATTATCGGCTTATCGGATTATTAAAAAATGCAGGAGGTTTTTTTATGGCAAAACCCGTTGTGGCTGTTGTCGGACGGCCGAATGTCGGTAAATCGACACTATTTAACAAACTCGTCGGGAAGCGTCTTTCCATTGTTGATGATACACCGGGTGTTACACGCGACCGTATATACGGCGATGCCGAATGGCGAAACAGCAAAATAATGCTTGTTGATACGGGTGGTATCGAACCGAAAACCGACGATATTATTCTTGCAAATATGCGTGCACAGGCACAGCTGGCTATTGAAACCGCCGAGGTTATTATATTTGTAACCGATTTGAAAAGCGGTGTAACAGCCGCAGATTCGGAAATTGCGGCAATGCTTCAAAAAAGCGGCAAACCCATTGTGCTTTGTGTTAACAAGTGTGATACGGTGGGTGATATTCCCGCAGAATTTTACGAGTTTTACAATTTGGGTCTCGGTGATCCCGTTGCCGTATCTTCGGTTCACGGTCACGGCACCGGCGATTTGTTGGATGCGGTGTTTGAGTATCTCGACGATAGTTTTACCGCCGATGAAGATGAGGAACTAATCAATGTTGCGGTTATCGGCAAACCCAATGCGGGAAAATCGTCCTTGGTAAACCGAATTTCGGGTGAGGAACGCACCATTGTTTCCGATGTGGCGGGTACCACGCGCGATGCCATTGATACCGTTGTCGAAAACGAGCACGGGCATTTTAATTTTATCGATACCGCAGGTCTGCGCCGCAAAAGCAAGGTTGAAGATAAAATTGAAAAATACAGTGTTTTGCGTGCCAAGATGGCTATTGAGCGTTCCGACGTATGTGTTATTATGCTTGACGGTATTGACGGTTTTACCGAGCAGGATTCCAAGGTCGCGGGACTTGCTCTTGAACAGGGTAAGGCGTGCATTATTGCGGTCAACAAATGGGATATTGTCGAAAAAGACGGCAAAACAATGGATTCTTACCGCAAGCAACTGATGAAAGACTTTTCCTTTATGCCCTTTGCGCCGATAATCTTTATTTCCGCAAAAACGGGTCAGCGTATGGAACGCCTTTTTGAACTTATAAAATATGTTCACACCCAAAACACTATGCGCATTTCAACCGGAAAACTCAACGATATTCTTGCCGATGCAACTGCGCGAGTGCAACCGCCGACCGATAAAGGGAAGAGGCTTAAAATCTTTTATATGACACAGGCGTCAACAAAGCCGCCTACATTTGTTTGTTTTTGCAACAATGCAGAACTTTTCCATTTTTCTTACCAAAGATATCTTGAAAACCGAATTCGTTCCACATTCGGTTTGGAGGGTACGCCCGTAAGATTTGTTATTCGTGAACGAGGAGATAAGTAGTATGTTTATGACAGCAATCGTTGCCGTTTTGGCAGCATATCTTATAGGAAGCGTAAATTTTGCCGTAATTTTCACCAGAGCTTTTACCCACACCGATGTCCGTACCTACGGAAGCGGAAATGCGGGCACAACAAACGTTATGCGTGTCGGCGGCTTTGCACCCGGCATTCTCACGTTTGTTTGCGATGCCCTTAAAGGCTTTATCGCCTGTTCTTTGGGCAAATGGCTGTTTTCGTATATCTTTGAGCAGGGCGGTGATGTTTGGGCACTTCCGATTTACGGCGCCTACCTTTGCGGTGTTGCCTGTATGCTCGGACACGTTTTCCCGATTTTCTTCGGTTTCAAAGGCGGGAAAGGTGTTGCCACCAGTGTCGGCATCTTTGCGGTTTGTTGCCCTCTTGCCATCATTCTGGGTCTCACGGCATTTGCGCTTACACTCATCATCTTCCGCATTGTTTCTTTGAGCTCTCTTAGCGCGGCGGTTGTTGTTGTTGTGCTTTCAATTGTTTTCAGAACAGAAGAAAACGGCGCGTCTTGGATTCCGCAGACGCTTCTTTCGGTCATCATGGGTGCTATCGTATTCATTAAACATTCCGAAAATATTAAACGCCTTGTCGCTGGCAAAGAAAAGAAACTTACTGTCAGAGGTAGAAAGAATGGCTGATATTGCGGTTCTCGGTGCAGGCGGTTGGGGAATGGCGCTTGCTTTAAGCGCTGTTGAATGCGGTCACAATGTGAAAATTTGGTCACCGTTTAAAGAAGAAGTGGCTCTTCTGAACGAAAAACGTCGCAACGAAAAACTGCTCAGCGGTGTTACGCTTCCCGAAAGTATTTCGGTCACCGACGCTCTTTCCTGTGTTGAGGGCTGTGCCGTCACGATTATTGCGACACCCTCTGTGGCAGTGCGTTCGGTTGCAAAAAAATTATCACTGCAAAAGAATTTCGGAATAGTTGTCAACGTTTCCAAAGGCTTTGAAAAGGGAAGTAATAAGCGTCTTTCAAATGTTGTTTCGGAAGAAATTCCCAATTCGAATATTGTCGTGCTTTCGGGACCGTCACACGCCGAAGAAGTGGCACGTCGCATACCGACATCACTTGTTGCGGCCTCCGACAGTGCTGTTGCGGCGGAAATTGTTCAGGATATGCTTTCAAACGAATATCTGCGGATTTACACTTCCGATGATGTTATCGGTGTCGAACTCGGAGGCGCGCTTAAAAATGTCATTGCGATTTGTGCCGGCATTTGTGACGGCTTGGGTCTCGGTGACAACAGCAAGGCGGCGCTTATCACAAGAGGTCTTGCCGAAATGACCCGTCTCGGTGTTTGTATGGGTGCATCCGAACGCACTTTTGCGGGTCTTGCGGGTATCGGTGACCTTGTTGTTACCTGTACTTCGCGCCACAGCCGTAACAACCGTTTCGGATTTAAGGTTGGAAGCGGAGTTCCCGTTAAACAGGCGCTTGAGGAAGTGGGGACCGTTGAGGGATATTATGCGGCTGATATGTCATATAAATTGGCAAAATTAAATCATATTGAAATGCCGATTGTCGAAAGATGTTACGGTATTCTTTACCGAAATCACACGCCCGAGGATGCCGTAAAACATCTTATGATGCGCCCTAAACGTTCGGAAATCGAATAAATTAAAAAAAAACGCAGTTTTTTTAAAAAAAGACTTGCATTATTCTCTGTTTTCTGGTATTATAGATTCTGTTATGTGGTCGGACGTAAGTTCGATGAATTGAAAAGGAGGTGCAGAGTATGGCTAAATGTGACATCTGCAACAAAGAAATTGCTTTCGGCATTAAGGTATCTCACTCTCACAGACGTTCCAACAGAACCTGGAAGCCCAATGTTAAAAGGGTAAAGGCTATCGTTAACGGTACCCCTTGTCGTATCAACGCCTGCACCCGTTGTCTTCGTTCGGGTAAGGTTACCAGAGCGATCTAATTGTATCGAAAGTTTGGCTCCGGGCAGTCTGTCGTTTAACGGCAGTCGCTCGGAGCTTTTTTATGAAGAATTTATTTTAAGGTGATTTTATGCTTAAGGCGATTTTATTTGATTTGGACGGTACGCTTGTAAATTCGCTTGCCGATTTGGCATTTGCGGTGAACCGAGCACTTAAAACCGAAAACTTTCCCACACACGAGGTTGAGAAATTTAAATATTTCGTCGGTGACGGTATGCCGAAAATGGTTGAACGCGCACTCCCCGAAAACAGGCGCGACGATGAAACCGTTGCACGAATGCTTAAACTTTTAAAAGATTATTACGGCAATCACTTTGCCGATTTCAGCACTGCCTATGACGGTGTACCCGAACTTGTAAAGGAACTTAAAAATCGTGGCTTTACCGTTGCCGTTGTGACAAACAAGGCGCAGAATATGGCAGATGCTGTTGTTAAAAAGTTTTACGGCGATATGTTTGACGGCATTTTCGGTATGCGCGAGGGAATTCCCGGAAAACCCGACCCAACAATGGCTCTTATTGCAATGAAAGAACTCGGTGTAACGCCCGAAGAATGTGTTTTTATCGGTGATTCCGGTATGGACGTTGCAACGGGTGTTAACAGCGGTGCACTACCCGTCGGCGAACTTTGGGGTTACCGTGCCGAGGACGAACTTCGTGAAAACGGTGCAAAATACATAATAAGCCGTCCCGAAGAATTGCTTTCTGTTATTGAGGAGAATTTGTAAAAAATGGGTGTTTCATATACCAAAACAAAACTCACCTGCTACAGCGGTTTTTTTGTTCAGGCAATCGTCAACAACTTTTTGCCGATACTTTTTATTGTCTTTAAAACCGAATACGGTTTGTCTTACGAAGAACTTGGCAGACTTATTTTTATAAATTTTTTCGTTCAGATTTTCGCGGATCTCGCAACCGCCAGGATATCCAACAAAATCGGTTATCGGAAAACCGCAATAATCAGTCAGGCGGGTGCCGCTTTCGGGCTTATTTTGCTCGGAATTATGCCGAATATAATCGATAATATTTATATCGCCCTTATTGTGCCGTTGGTTTTTTATGCCTTTTCAAGCGGTGTTATGGAAGTAGTGCTCAGCCCTATGGTCGAACTGTTGCCTACGAAGAATAAGGGTGCCAATATGGCATTTCTTCATTCTTTTTACTGTTGGGGACAGGCGTTCACCGTTATCGGTACTACAGTACTTGTAAAGGCGGTCGGTTTTTCACTTTGGTATTTGATACCTGTGTTTTGGGCGATTATTCCTACGGTTAATTCGGTGCTGTTCTGTTTTGTACCAGTTGTTGAACCGAACACCGTCGAAGAGAACTCCTTATCGGAAAAATTCTTTTTCACAAGAGATTTTTTCTGCTTTGTTATTTTTATGCTGTGCGGCGGTGCTTCGGAAATCGCCATGTCGGAATGGGCGTCAATGTTTGTTCAGGAAGGTCTCGGTGTGAGCAAGGTGGTCGGTGACCTGTTGGGGCCGTGCGCTTTCGGTATTTTTATGGGAATCGGTAGGGTAGTGTTCGGAATGTTTTCGGGCAAATATTCGGTAAAGCGTGTGCTTATTATAAATAATATTCTCTGCTGTATGTGTTATCTTACCGTTGGAATTTTCGACATTAAGGCGCTCTCACTGATTGCGTGTGCCCTTTGCGGATTTTCTGTAAGCCTTTCATGGCCCGGCACATTTTCGCTGGCGGCGGCACGCTTTAAAGGCGCCGGTACAATTATGTTCAGCATTTTTGCCCTGTGCGGCGACTTCGGTTGCGCAACCGGACCGTGGTTTCTCGGAAAAGTCGCTGATATATTCGGCTTGAACAGCGGATTTATAGTTTGTACCGTATTCCCGCTTACAATGATATTGGCGGCTGTGTTCCTCTTTAAAGAAAAAGATTGCAATAACAGCTGATTAGTGCTAAAATAAATAAGTAACAAATATTTTTGTGAGGTGCATATTCTTTGAAAAGAAGTGATTATCTCAGTTGGGATGAATATTTTATGGGCATTGCATTGCTTTCCGCAATGCGCAGTAAAGACCCTTCAACTCAGGTTGGATGCTGTATCGTCGATAACGAGAACCGCATAATTTCGGTCGGCTATAACGGGATGCCGCGTTGCTGCGACGATGATGTTTATCCTTGGGAACGCTCGCATGGGCTTGACGGAAAATATCTCTTTGTCTGCCATGCCGAACTCAATGCAATTCTTAACTGTCATAACGGCGGTTCGGTAAAGGGAAGCACTGTTTATACAACGCTTTTTCCCTGCAACGAGTGTGCCAAAGCCATTGTTCAGTCGGGAATACGCGAAATTGTTTACTACAGCGATAAATATGCCGATACCGACAGTACAATCGCCTCTAAAAAAATGTTTGACAGTGCAGGTGTTACATATCGCGCTTATGATTCCAAAGGTCGCAGTGTAACGCTTGACCTGTGACAGAACAGAATATTATAATCTCCGAAGGGAAGAAGTTTAAAAATGTCAGGACATTCAAAATGGAACAATATTAAACGTAAAAAGGAAAAAACCGATGCCGCAAAAGCCAAGATTTTTACCAAAATCGGCAGAGAAATTTCGGTTGTTGTTAAGGCAGGTGGACCGAACCCCAACGAAAACAGCAAACTTAAAGATGTAATTGCCAAAGCAAAAGCGGCAAATGTTCCCAATGATAATATTGAAAGAATTATCAAAAAAGCCGCCGGTGACGGCGACGGTAACAGTTATGAAGAACTTGTTTACGAGGGCTACGGTCCTTGCGGAGT
>CAZGRC010000031.1:0-9239 GCA_964528125.1 uncultured Ruminococcus sp. | reverse complement strand
ATATAACATATATCGGTGTGTTTTAATGACTTTTTTTAAGAATTATATATCTTTATTTAACTTCCTGTACTCTGCGGGCGTTATGCCGTGTTTTGCGGTGAATATGCGGTAAAAATAACTTGCGTTTTCATAACCGACTGCCGTGATGATATCGTTTACGGAAAGGTGGCTTGTTCTTAAAAGCGATGCGGCTTTGGAAAGACGTTTTTCGGTGAGGTGTTCTTTGAAAGTTTTTCCCGTTACCGTCTTTACGGTGCGGCTTACATATGCCGAGGTTACATTGTGTGTCGCTGCTACTCGTGAAAGTAAGGCACAGGGATAGTTTTCTTCGATTTCGCGCAGTGCCGATACGATTATCCTGTCGGTGCCGGTTTTGAGGTCGTCACCAAGCAGGCGGTCGGTATGCCCCAAAAGGTTTAAAAAGAGCAGTGCCATTGTAACCTGATCGGTGCGTCGACTGTTGCGAGGGCGGTTTATCAGTGACCATATAAGGTTTTCAAGCAGATTTTGTATCGGAAGTACATCCGATACATCAAAATGCATATAACTTATTTCATATCCGTCACCCGACAAACCCGCAACTATGAATTCACTCAATCGGTTGCCGCTTCCGATAAGGTCGAGAACACTGTCGAAAAATGCGGGTTTAATTATGAAATTCACCGCAATATCGGATTCTTCTGCCGCATCGGTTTCGTGGTATGCGTGCTGGTTAAGCAGTAAAAGTTCACCCTTTTTAAGGGTGATTTCGGTGTTGCCGCCGATTTTGTGTTTTTGTGAACCGCTGCACATATAAACAATTTCAACATAGTTGTGGCAGTGCCTCGGAAAGGCGGTAAAGCGCGTTGCGGGGCGAATGTCAATCATTTTATCGGCGGAAAGCAGTTTCCCGCTGTCAACAAGACCGCCGCCTTTGTCGGAATATGTAAAAAGGTCGAGTTTGCCGCCCGAAAGCAGATGTCTTTCCTCGTCGGTTATTGCCGAAAGATGTTTAATCAAATTTTCGTTCATATCTGCACCCCACTTTAAAAACAGTTTAACATATATCTTTATAAATATCCAGTATTATTATTGACTTTATCGCTTTTAACTGTTAAAATATATTATGAGAGATTTTATACCGAAAAGGAGAACAGTAATGCCGATTACGGAAATATTGAGGAAAAATGCCGAACTTTACGGCGATGAAGTGAGTCTTGTCGAAATAAATCCCGGCGCGGGCAAGAATCCCGATGCCGTGTGGCGGGAATTTTCGCTTACACAGTCCACGGGAGAAAGTTACCGCAGTGAAATGACGTGGAGTCGGTTTAATGCTCACGCCAACTGTTTTGCAAATTTGCTTATATCGCGCGGACTTAAAAAGGACACAAAGGTGGCAATCCTTTTGATGAACTGCATCGAATGGTTGCCGATTTATTTCGGAATACTTCGTGCGGGCGGTGTTGCGGTGCCGCTAAACTACAGATATACCGCCGACGAAATAAAATACTGTCTTGAAAAGGCAGACTGCGAATATCTTGTCTTCGGAAACGAATTTATCGGAAGAATCGAGGAAATTTCCGACCGTATTCCGCGGGTTACAATGCGCATATATCAGGGTGCGGGTTGCCCTTATTTTGCCGAAAGCTATGAAGAGCTTGTTGCCGCGTCACCCGATACATATCCCGATATTACCGTGACCGATGACGATAATGCCGCAATTTATTTTTCGAGCGGCACAACGGGATTCCCGAAAGCGATTTTGCATTCACACACAAGTCTTATGCATTCCTGCAAGGTAGAGCAGAACCACCACGCTCAAACCCATGAAGATGTTTTTCTGTGCATACCGCCGCTTTATCACACAGGTGCGAAAATGCACTGGTTCGGAAGTTTTCTTGTGGGCGGTAAAGCGGTGCTGCTTAAAGGTACCACACCCGAACTTATCATAAAAACAGCTTCTGAAGAAAGGTGCTCCATTGTATGGCTGTTAGTGCCGTGGGCACAGGATATTCTTGATGCCGTTGACCGCGGCGATATCGATTTATCGAAGTATGACCTTTCGCGTTGGCGTTTGATGCATATCGGTGCGCAACCTGTACCGCCGGCGCTTATAAAACGCTGGAAAGAGCGTTTCCCGAATCACGATTACGACACCAATTACGGACTGAGTGAGTCTATTGGCCCGGGATGTGTACATCTCGGCACCGAAAACATAGGCCATGTCGGAGCAATCGGTAAAGCGGGTTACGGTTGGGAAGTAAAAATTGTTGACGAAAACCGAAACGCCGTAAAACGCGGCAATGTCGGAGAACTTGCCGTAAAAGGTCCCGGCGTTATGAAATGTTACTATAAAGATGAGAAATCAACCGAAGAAGTGCTCTGTGACGGATGGCTTTATACGGGTGATATGGCAGAAGAAGACAAGGACGGATTTATTTGGCTTGTTGACCGCAAAAAGGACGTTATTATAACGGGCGGTGAAAATCTTTATCCCGTGCAGATTGAAAACTTCCTGCGCAAGAACGACAAGATAAAGGATGCCGCCGTTATAGGACTTCCCGATAAGCGTCTCGGTGAAATCGCCGCCGCCGTTATTGAGATAAAGCCCGATATGACTCTCACGCGTGAAGAAGTCGAGCGTTTTTGCCTTGAACTTCCGCGATACAAACGTCCGCGCGAAATAATTTTTGCGGATATTCCGAGAAATCCCACAGGAAAAATTGAAAAACCCGTTTTAAGAAAGAAATACTGCAAGGAAAGCCTTGTTGAATCGCAGATAAACGGATAACAGAAAGGAAAGGTTATAAATATGAAAACACTAATGCTTGGTAACGAGGCGGTTGCCCGCGGTCTTTTTGAGGCGGGGTGCGGTTTTGTTTCGAGTTATCCCGGTACGCCCAGCACCGAAATCACCGAAGCGGCGGCAAAATATAAAGAAATATATGCCGAATGGGCTCCCAATGAAAAGGTGGCTATGGAAGCGGCTTTCGGTGCCGCACTTTCGGGCAAACGCAGTTTTTGCGGTATGAAACACGTCGGTCTTAACGTTGCGGCCGATCCGCTTTTCACAATTTCGTATACAGGTGTAAATGCGGGTATGGTAATTGCCGTTGCCGATGATGCGGGTATGCATTCTTCTCAAAACGAGCAGGATTCGCGTCATTATGCCAAGGCATCAAAGATACCTATGCTTGAACCCGCCGATTCTGCCGAGGCACTTGCATTTACAAAACTTGCATTTGAACTTTCGGAAAGTTTTGATACTCCGGTACTCATAAAAATGTGCACCCGCGTTTCACATTCGCAGAGCGTTGTTGAAACATCCGACAGAACCGAGGTTTCAAAAGATTACGAAAAGAATCCTCAAAAATACATAATGATGCCGGGCAATGCAAAAAAACGTCATCCCGTTGTGGAAGAACGCACGGCAAACCTTATAAAATATGCCGAAACCGCCGCCGTGAACCGCATTGAAGACGGCAATGATAAGAATATCGGCATTATAACATCTTCAACATCTTATCAGTATGTAAAAGAGGTTTTCGGTGATAAATACCCCGTTATGAAATTGGGAATGATATGGCCGATGCCCGAAAAAATCATATCCGATTTTGCGGCAGGTGTAAAAAGTCTTGTTGTGGTTGAGGAACTTGACGGCTTTATTGAAACCCACTGTAAAGAATTGGGTCTTGAAGTTGTCGGAAAGTCGGTATTCCCCGAAATCGGTGAACTGAGCCAGAACATTGTTGCAGAAAAATTTGATGTTGCGACAACGGTTGGAGAAAAACTTGATGATAACATCCCGCCGCGACCGCCAGTTATGTGCGCGGGTTGCCCGCACAGGGGTCTGTTTTATACCCTTTCCAAAAACAAACTTACGGTTATGGGCGATATCGGTTGTTATACCCTTGGTGCGGTTGCCCCGCTTTCGGCAATAGATACCACGATTTGTATGGGTGCCTCAGTTTCGGGACTTCACGGTTTTAACAAGGCAAATGACAATGCTTCCGCAGGCAAAAGCGTTGCCGTTATCGGTGATTCGACCTTTATGCATTCGGGTATTACAGGTCTTGTGAATGTAGCGTATAATGCATCGAATTCCACCGTTATTATACTTGACAATTCCATAACCGGAATGACGGGACACCAGCAAAACCCCACCACGGGTTATAATCTTAAGGGTGACCCCGCTTCAAAAATAAATCTTGAAGCGCTTTGCCACGCAATCGGCATTGAACGCGTTCGTGTGGTAGATCCGTATAATCTTGCGGAATGTGATGCCGTTATTAAAGAAGAACTTGCCGCAGAGGAACCCTCTGTCATAATTTCACGCCGTCCCTGCGCACTGCTTAAATATGTTAAACACGCTAAACCGCTGTTTGTTGAAAACGATAAGTGCAAAAGTTGTAAAATGTGTATGAAGATAGGTTGTCCCGCTATAAGTATGAAAGACGGCAAGGCAGAGATAGATGCCACTCTTTGTACGGGTTGCGGTGTTTGTGAACAGCTTTGCAAATTTGACGCTCTTAAAAAGCAGCAGGAGGTATAAGAGATGGAAACCAAGAATATTATGATAGTCGGTGTCGGCGGACAGGGCAGTTTGCTTGCATCAAAACTTCTCGGAAAACTGCTCCTCACCAAGGGATATGATATCAAGGTTTCCGAGGTTCACGGTATGAGTCAGCGCGGCGGAAGCGTTGTAACATACGTGAGATTCGGGGACAGGGTATATTCCCCCATTATCGACAGGGGTGAAGCGGATTTTATAGTTTCGTTTGAACTTTTGGAAGCGGCACGTTATACCGAATATCTTAAGCCGAACGGAAAGATAATCACCAACACACAGAAAATGAATCCTATGCCGGTAATTACGGGTGCGGCGGAATACCCAGCCGACCTTGTGGAAAAAATAAAGGCAAAAGGCATTGATATCACGGCTGTGGATGCGCTTGCTCTTGCCGAAACGGCGGGCTCGTCAAAAGCGGTAAATATTGTGCTTATGGGAATTTTGTCGGCATATTTCGATTTTACCGAGGAAGAATGGGACAGGGCGATAGAAAGCAGTGTTCCCGAAAAGTTCCTTGAACTCAACAAAAAAGCTTTTGCGCTGGGAAGAAATGCCACAATATAAAGGAGAAACACACTATGAGCAAGTATTATCAACCCGAAATTGAAACCGCATCTCCCGAAGAACTTCGTAAACTTCAGGATGAACGCCTTGTAAAACAGGTGAAACATGTTTGGGATAATGTTCCGTATTATCGTAAAAAAATGGAAGAAAAAGGTGTAACACCGGATGATATAAAGGGTGTTGACGACCTTAAAAAACTGCCTTTTATAACAAAAGCGGATTTGCGTGAGTGCTATCCCTACGGTCTGCTTGCCGAAAAGCTTGAAAACTGTGTGAGAATTCAGTCAACATCGGGCACCACCGGCAAACGTGTTGTGGCTTTTTACACACAGCATGATATTGATTTATGGGAGGACTGCTGTGCGCGCGCAATTACAGCCGCAGGCGGTACAAACGAAGATGTCTGTCAGGTGAGTTACGGCTACGGTCTGTTCACGGGAGGTCCGGGTCTTAACGGCGGCTCGCACAAGGTCGGATGTTTGACACTCCCGATGTCTTCGGGCAACACCGAACGCCAGTTGCAGTTTATGACCGACCTCGGTACTACAATCCTTTGCTGTACACCGTCATATGCCGCATATCTTGCCGAATCAATACACGAAAAGGGAATTCGTGACAAGATTAAACTTAAAGCGGGTATATTCGGTGCCGAGGCGTGGAGTGAGAATATGCGCCGTGATATCGAGGATAAACTCGGCATTAAGGCATACGATATTTACGGTCTTACCGAAATATCGGGACCCGGAGTCAGTTTTGAATGTGAAGAACAAAACGGTATGCACATAAACGAAGACCACTTTATTGCCGAAATTATCGATCCCGAAACAGGTGATGTTCTGCCCGAAGGCGAAAAGGGTGAATTGGTGTTTACATCCATTACCAAGGAAGCGTTTCCGCTTATCCGTTACCGCACACGCGATATTTGTGTGCTTTCGCGTAAAAAGTGTTCCTGCGGGCGCACCCTTATCAAAATGTCAAAGCCGATGGGCAGAAGCGACGATATGCTTATAATCCGAGGCGTAAATGTCTTTCCGTCACAAATCGAAGAGGTACTTATCGCTGTTGGCGGCGGCAATATTACACCTAATTATCTTATAACCGTTGACCGTGTAAACAACACCGATACATTTGAACTTGATGTTGAAATGAGCGAAGAACTCTTTTCGGATGACATCGGTTCCGTGGCAAAGGTCGAAAAAGAAATCACCGATAAATTGCGTTCAATGCTGGGACTCGGCGTTAAGGTGCGCCTTGTGAATCCGAAAACCATTGCCCGAAGTGAAGGTAAAGCCAAACGCGTTATCGACAACCGCAAATTTTAATCGGATTTTAGAACCGATTGTTCAAAAGGAGATATTAAAATGCTTGTAAAACAGGTTTCCGCTTTTATTGAAAACAAAGCGGGATGTCTTGCGGAAATCGCAGACATTCTGGCAGAAAATCACATTGATATAAGCGCACTTTCGCTTGCAGATACCGCCGATTACGGTATTGCACGTATGATTTTGGGCGAGCCCGACAAGGCGGTGGAAGTCCTCCGTCAAGCGGGTGTTGTGTGTAAGGTCACCGATGTTATCGCGGTTGCCGCCGATGATGTGCCCGGCGGTTTTGCAAAATCACTGCACTGGCTTACCGATTCCGGCGTTGAAATTAAGTATATGTATGCCTGTGTAAGCAGTCACGACGGCAAAGCTCTTATGATATTCAGTGTCGAAAATGCCGCGGAAGCGGAAAAAATAATTGCTTCGACCGATGCGGGCAAGGTAAATCCGAGTGATATATACAGAATTTAAATTTTTTGATTTTTGAATTTTTCTAAACGGGGGTGCAATGCGATATGGAATTTGTCCATCTTCATCTTCATACCGAATACAGTTTGTTGGACGGGTGCTGTCGCATTGATCGCCTGTTTGATGCCGTGGCGAAACTGGGACAGAAAAGTGTTGCCGTGACCGACCACGGGGTTATGTACGGCGCCGTTGATTTTTACAAGGCGGCAAAAAAGCACGGGATAAAGCCGATAATCGGGTGTGAGGTGTATGTCGCACCGCGCACCCGTTTTGATAAGCAGAAACCGCTTGACAGTGAATACAGCCATTTGGTTTTGCTTTGTGAAAACGAGCGGGGTTATCAAAATCTTATCAAAATGGTATCGGCGGGATTCACCGAGGGATTTTATTCAAAACCGCGTGTTGACCGTGAGTTGATTGAAAAATATCACGAGGGGATTATTGCGCTGTCGGCGTGTCTTGCGGGCGAAATACCGCGCGCACTGTCGAGAAACGACTACACCGCCGCTGTAAGTACCGCTGAGTGGTATGCGAATGTTTTCGGAAAAGATAATTTTTTTCTTGAACTTCAAGACCACGGTATTGCCGAGCAAAAACGCATAAATCCGTTTATTGTAAAAATATCGAGGGAAACGGGAATACCGCTTGTCGCGACAAATGACGTGCACTATATTGAAAAGCGGGACAGCTTTATGCACAAGGTTCTGCTTTGCATTCAAACCGGAACCAAAATAAATGAAAAGGGAACACTTGAATTCCCCACAGAAGAGTTTTATCTTAAAAGTGCCGACGAAATGGAGGAACTTTTTCCCGAGATTCCGGAAGCACTTTCAAATACCGTTAAAATTGCCGAGCGATGCAATCTTGAACTTGAATTCGGAAAGATAAAACTTCCGTTTTTTGACACAAACGGGCGCGACCATTTTGAATTTTTTCGCGAAAAATGCTATGAAGGACTTTATAAAAACTACAGCAACAATCCGCAACGGCAGGTTGCCGAAAGATTGGAATATGAACTTTCGGTGATAAATAAAATGGGGTATGTTGATTATTACCTCATAGTAAGCGATTTTGTAAACTATGCTAAAACTCACGGGATTCCCGTGGGACCGGGCAGAGGTTCGGGAGCGGGAAGTTTGGCGGCGTATTGCATAGGTATTACGGGCATTGACCCGATACGCTATGATCTGCTTTTTGAACGTTTTCTTAATCCCGAACGGGTTTCAATGCCCGATTTTGATATTGATTTTTGCTATGTTAACCGTCAAAAGGTCATTGACTACGTTATTGATAAATACGGCAGTGACCATGTCGCGCAGATAGTTACATTCGGCACTATGGCGGCGCGTGCCGCCGTGCGGGATGTCGGTCGCGCAATGGATATACCTTACAGCGTATGTGACAAAACCGCAAAACTTATTCCGCAGTCAATCGGTATGACCCTTGAACGCGCACTTGCGGGCTCAAAGGATTTGCGTGCTCAGTACGAGGGCGATACGCAGATAAAAGAGCTTATTGATATGGCGATGAAACTTGAGGGTATGCCGCGCCATGCTTCAACACACGCGGCGGGTGTCGTTATATCCGACCGACCTGTCAGTGATTATGTTCCGCTGGCTGTTAATGACGAGGCGGTGGTTACGCAATACACCATGACCGCCCTTGACGAACTCGGACTCTTAAAGATGGACTTTTTGGGCTTGCGAAACCTTACGGTAATTGCAGATACCGAGGAAGCGGTGCGAAAATTCGAGCCTGATTTTTGTGCCGAGGATATTCCGATGGATGACTGGGAAACCTTTGATATGATGGGAAAAGGTCTTACCGACGGCGTGTTTCAGTTTGAGTCGGACGGAATGAAAAACGTGTTGCGACAGTTTGTTCCAGAAAATATCGAAGATTTAATTGCCATAATATCGCTTTACCGACCGGGACCTATGGATTCGATTCCAAAATATATCCACAACCGACACAACCCGAAAGATGTAACCTATGATACGCCGCTTTTGGAACCGATATTACGCGTGACATACGGATGTATTGTTTATCAGGAACAGGTAATGCAGGTGTTCAGAAGCCTTGCAGGATATTCACTCGGACGGGCGGATATTGTGCGACGTGCAATGGCAAAGAAAAAACACGATGTTATGCAAAGGGAACGCACTGCCTTTATTTACGGTGAAAATGATGCAGACGGCAACACCGTTTGTGAGGGTGCAGTGAACCGTGGTGTCAGCGAAGCGGCGGCACAAAAGATTTTTGACGATATGTCGGCGTTCAGTTCCTATGCTTTTAACAAATCTCACGCCGCGGCATATGCTGTTGTTGCATACCGC
>CAZGRC010000030.1:4508-9304 GCA_964528125.1 uncultured Ruminococcus sp. | reverse complement strand
TCAATTTCTCCTAACCGGCTTTTAAGCCAAAATAATAATTTTGCGAAATTCGCGAAGCCGCTTGTCAAGCGGCTTCGCTGACTTTTTGCATTTTCAAACGTTTGTTCGCGCATTTTCGACGCCGAAATCTCCCCTAATATGCCTTTTCACCTTTTTCCCCAATCACCCCGTCACGGCAGAAAATTTTGATTAAAAACAACAGGTTTTGTTTTCGTCCCAATACCGCATAACATTACTATATTGTTTTCGGCTTTTTCAAATTATTAAACTTTTTACAGACAAAAATTTTAAAATCAAGTCACTTTTCCTGTTTAGCAGTATATTACACCCCAAACATTTACTGTAGAATTAAAAAAGTGTTGACAAACTCAATACTTCGTGATATGATGTATACCGCAACGGGAGGTATAGCATGGATATACAATTAAAGCGAGGGCTTTTGGACGTTTGCGTTTTGGCGGCGATTAAAAGCGAAGATTCGTACGGTTATAAGATAATAAAAGATATGAAACCGTATATTGAACTTTCCGAATCAACCCTATACACGATTTTAAAGCGCCTTGAAACGGCAAAAATGCTGACTGTACGCACCGCAGAGCACGGCGGCAGGCTTAGAAAATATTATCATATTACCGCAGACGGTCTTGCGCGTATTGAGGATTTTAAGGACGATTGGAAAGAAATTTTATCAATATACCGATTTGTAACCAAGGAGGATGAAAATAATGGATAAACAGGAATTTCTTATGCAGTTACGCAAAGGTTTGTCGGGTTTGCCGCAGGATGATATTGAAGAACGTCTGACGTTTTACGGCGAAATGATAGATGACCGAACAGAAGACGGTCTTTCGGAAGAAGATGCGGTTCGTGCAATCGGAAACATTGACGGTATTATATCGCAGATTATAGCAGAGATACCGCTCAGCAAACTTGTAAAAGAAAAGATATCCCCGAAAAAGCGGCTTAAATTATGGGAAACAGTGCTTTTGATACTCGGTTCTCCGATATGGCTTTCTTTGATGATTGCCGCATTTGCCGTGATTTTATCGTTTTATATTGTGCTGTGGGCTGTGATTGTTTCTTTGTGGGCGCTTTTTGTTGCGTTTGTCGGCAGTGCGGTCGGAAGCGTGGCAATATGTGCCGTTGCGGTTATGCAAGGAAACAACATTTCGGGTGTTGCAATACTTGCCGCGGGAATTGTTTGTGCGGGACTTTCGATATTTGTATTTTTCGGTTGCAAGGCGGCAACAAAGGGAATTTTAATACTCACAAAGAAAACAGCGGTTTGGATAAAAAACTGTTTTGTTAAGAAGGGGGAAGTATAATGAGAAAAGCAACAAAAATATGGATTTTTACGGCGACATTTCTTGTGTCGGTCGGAACTGTTGCTTTTACCGTGGCAATGTCGAAGCTTGGATGGGATTTTTCAAAGCTTTCAACTGTTAATTATGAGACCAACGTTTATGAGATAACCGACGACTTTGCGGGAATATCTTTGAACACCGATATTGCGGACATTGATTTTGCATTATCAAACGACGGAAAGTGCGGTGTAAAGTGCCGCGAGGAAGAAAAAGCAAATCATTCCGTAACCGTTGAAGAGGGCACACTGAAAATTGTGATGAACGATAAAAAACGTTGGTACGAACATATTGAAATCAATTTCGCCTCTCCGAAAATAACGGTTTATCTTCCGAAAACAGCATATGAATCACTCGTAATCAAGGGGAATACCTGCCATGTCGAAATACCGAAATCTTTCACGTTCACCAATGCCGATATTACTTTGACGAGGGGTGATACGGATTTTTTTGCAAAGGTATCGGAAACACTTAAAATCAAGGCAACCACGGGCGATATTTGCGTTGAGAATATGTCGGTCGGTTCGGTTGAACTTTCGGTCAGCACAGGGGATGTCAGTGTAAAAAATGTGAACTGCACAGAAGATTTTAAAGTTGGGGTTTCGACAGGAGAAGTGTTTTTAGACGGCGTTGCGTGTAAAAACGTTATATCCGACGGCAGTACGGGAAATATTACCTTGAAAAATGTAATTGCCGCTGAAAAATTTTCGCTCAAGCGAAGCACAGGCAATGTAAAGTTTAGCGGTTGTGATGCCGCCGATATTGCGGTTAAAACCGATACAGGTGATGTTAAGGGCAGTTTGCTCAGCGAAAAGGTGTTCATAACTCAAACAGATACGGGTGAGGTCGAAGTGCCAAAAACCATGGCAGGCGGCAGATGTGAAATCACTACAGACACAGGTAATATTAAAATATCGTTGCAGTAAAACAAAGAGCGAGCCGATTGCAAGTTTGCAATCGGCTCGCTCTTTGTCTTTAGGGTTTAGGAATTAAAATTAAATACATCGCCTACGGCTATCATTGACAAATAGCTCGGCATATCTTTAAGTTCGGTTACTTTAAGAGTGTTTTCATCGGTTCTTGAAAGCACAATGGTAAATCCCGATCCAATTGTAACGGTGTTACCGTTTTCGGTTATAGGAACATCAAAACCGTCAGCCAGCATAGCAACATATTTAACTCCGTTGAATGTGGTTGTGTTCTGCACGGTGCTTGGGTCGTTTTTGATTTGATCCGAAAGGGTATCAAAAGCTTCGGCTTTTTCAAAACTTAAACCGCTCGTGCCGTGAGTTACTATATTTACGGTTGACAGAGTGGTGCCGTTAACCTTTTTTGAAACCCAAGTGCCCGCTTTTTCGGCAACAGGGGTGATATAATTCGGGTCTTTTGCGCTGCAACGTGTGCAGATACCGTTTTTATAGCTGTGTCCGAGTGCCGAACCTTCGGTAGCGCCGCAAGCGC
Source organism: uncultured Ruminococcus sp. (assembly GCA_964528125.1). Taxonomy (GTDB): domain Bacteria; phylum Bacillota; class Clostridia; order Oscillospirales; family Acutalibacteraceae; genus UBA737. The sequence continues at coordinate 6,482 of CAZGRC010000030.1, read as the reverse complement.
AGGTTTTCGGTTTTGTGCAGGTGGCGTCGGCAAACGAATGGGTGTGTTCTGGCTCAGAAACGGTTTCGGCGGTATCTCCGACAACGGTTACCTCAATTTTGATATTAAGCGTTTCGGCAACGGTGTTGGCGGCGGACCGCGCCTTGTTTAATATTTCGGAGGTATGCTTTGCTTTGATAGCATCAGTATTTTCCGAAGACGTGCTTTCGGTATTGCTTGAAGCGGTGGACGCGGTGCTGTTTTGTAAGGATGCGGGATCGCCTGTTTTATCCTCTACCACTTCAAATTTGACGGTTGCGTTTTCTTTAATAAATCCGTTTTCGTTGGCGGTGGTTATAATATCCTCAATAACCTTTTCATAGCTTTCGTGTTCAAAGGTTATATTTTTTTGAATATCTTCGGCATCTTTGTTGACCGGCTCAACAGCCAGAACATTGCCGTCGGCATCCAAATAAAGCCTGAACTGTGGATTGATTGTTACCAATATTACCGAGGTATAGTCTTTGGGTTTAACAAAACCTTGAACCGCAGTATCCTGCGGTGCCGATGAACTGTTATCTGTCTTGCCGCAGGCGGCAAACGAAAAGATAAGTAACGCCGATAATAATAATGCAGATAATTTTCTCATAAACATTCACCTCTAAAAAGATTTTACGCAATTATTATATACGATAATATTGTTTTTGTCAAATATAATATAATTTTAACGCGATTTAAAACATTTTGCTTTAAAATGTATAACAAACAACAAGATTTTTACCCGTTCATACTTTTCTTGTTTTTAACTTTAATGTTGTTTATCGCATTTGAAAGCATCAACCGAGAAAGAATATAATCCCGTTTGCTCTGCGCTTTTCGGAGCTCAAAACGGGCGTTTTCCATTTCTCTCCGTTCGCGTTCTTCGTCGATTTCTTCCGGAAGCAGGGCATATTCACAAAGCACCTTTACCGTGTTGTTTTCAACATCAATCATTCCGCCCGAAATTGAGAAAAGTATCTTTTCGCCGTCGGGTTTTGTGTAATAGGCTTCGCCGCGTGTAAGTGATGATGTAAGCGGTTCACGATTTGCCATAATACCGAGCATTCCGTCTGTTGTGGGAACAATGAGCGAAACGGATTCACCGCGATAAAACACCCTTTGAGGTGTCATAATTTCAAGATGAAATCTTTTCATTTTCCTCTTCCTCAATATGCTTGGCTTTTGCCGCCACATCGTCAATTGTGCCTACATTAAAGAATGCACTCTCGGGATAGGCGTCCGCTTCACCCTCGATAATCGCTTTAAAACTGCGAATGGTTTCTTCAAGCGGTACATAAACACCGCCGACACCCGTAAATTTTTCGGCAACACTGAACGGTTGAGATAAAAATCGCTGTATTTTTCTTGCTCTGCGAACCAGCAATTTGTCTTCGTCACTGAGTTCATCCATACCGAGAATGGCAATAATATCCTGAAGTTCGTTATAGTGCTCCAAAATTTCCTGAACCGTGCGCGCAACATAGTAGTGCTCTTCACCGACAATTTCGGGATCCAACATTCGGGAGGAAGATTCAAGCGGCTCAACCGCGGGATATATTCCGAGTTCCGCAATTTTTCGGCTGAGAACCGTTGTTGCATCAAGATGTGCAAAGGTGGTCGCCGGTGCGGGGTCTGCCAAATCGTCGGCGGGCACATAAATTGCCTGTACCGATGTAACCGACCCGTTTTTGGTTGATGCGATACGCTCCTCCAATTCACCGAGTTCCTGCGACAGCGTAGGCTGATAACCAACTGCCGAGGGCATTCTTCCAAGCAGGGTTGAGACTTCACTGCCTGCCTGAATGAAACGGAAGATGTTATCGATAAAAAGAAGAACGTCTTTCTTCGATTCATCACGAAAATGTTCCGCCATTGTGAGCCCCGTAAGTGCAACACGCATTCTGACACCCGGTGCTTCGTTCATCTGACCAAACACCAAAGCGGTTTTGTCAAGGA
>CAZGRC010000030.1:0-4498 GCA_964528125.1 uncultured Ruminococcus sp. | reverse complement strand
GTCAAGGACTCCGCTTTCAGCCATCTCGGCAAACAAATCATTGCCCTCGCGACTTCTTTCACCGACACCCGTAAAAATGGAATATCCGCCGTGTTCGGTGGCAATATTATGAATAAGTTCCTGAATTAAAACCGTTTTGCCGACACCGGCTCCGCCGAAAAGCCCGATTTTGCCGCCTTTGCTGTAGGGTGCGAGCAGGTCGATAACTTTAATGCCCGTTTCCAATATTTCTTCGGAATCGGAACGATCCGCATAATCGGGAGCGGGGCGATAGATGGATTTTCTTTCACATTCTTCCGAAATTGCGGCACCGTTATCAATCGGTTCACCGAGAACGTTTAATACTCTGCCGAGAACCGCTTCTCCAACGGGGACCGAAATGGGAGAACCCGTTGCGTAAACCGACATATCTCTGCAAAGCCCCTCACTGGCGCCCAACATAACACAGCGCACAACATATCCGCCGATGTGCTGAACAACCTCCATCGCGCGGCGTTCGTTTTTATAAACCGCATAAAGTTCTTCCCTGATTTTCGGCAAGGTTTCTTTTGTGAATTTAACATCCACAACAGGACCCGTAATCTGAATGATTTTGCCCGTATTTTGCTGTAATTCATTCGTCTTCATGGCAAACATCTCCCACGGCAGATTTGCGACGACGCTTTAAAGCTCTTACGCCTGCCGTTATTTCTATCATTTCGTTCGTTATTGCCGCCTGCCGAATTTTGTTATACTGTAATTGCAACATTTTCAGCATATCTTCGGCATTGTCACCGGCATTTTTCATGGCGGTCATTCGCGCCTGTTGTTCACTGCAAAAGCTTTCCGCAAGACTGCCGTAAATAAAACCCGTCAAATAACTCGGCACAATTCCGTCAAGAACCTCGTCGGGGCTTGGCAAAAATTCCTTTTCGGCGCGGAAATTGTCGGTATCTCCGTTATAAAAGCATGTTTGAATCAGGGGAAGCAGTGTAATTTTTTTACACTCACCGGGTTTTGTCCCGATATAATCCGTATATATAATACTGATTTCGTCAAGTTTTCGGCTGTCGTAATATTCAAGCAAATCGGCACAGATTTTTCTGGCTTCGGTCAAATCGGGGCGCACCGCCGAATATTGAAAATCGCGCACAAAGGGAATATTTCTGCTTGAAAAATACTGTCTGCCGTATTCCCCGATAATAAACACGGTGGTTTGCGGGTGTCTTGACATATATTCTTCACAAACACGAATTGCCTCTTGATTATAGGCTCCCGCCAAGCCCTTATCAGCAGTTATAAGCAAAATTCCGTGGGTTCTGTGCGGCTGTTCTTCGGGTACCGACACACTGAAATATCGGTTTTTGGTTTGAGGAATGTAATGGAACAATTCACCGATTTTTTCCGCCAAAGCATTAAAGTAGGGCGTTATTTCTTCAAGATCCCTTAATGCCCTGCGCATTTTTGCCGAGGATATCATATACATGGCATCGGTAATCTTTTTGGTTTCACGCACGCCTTCTATGCGGCTTTTGATTTCACTTGCACCTGCCATATATAACGCCCCCTTTTACCGGCGGTTTGCCATAAACCGATTTGCGGTGTCTGTAATTTCATCTTTCAGTTCGTCTGAATAGGTTTTCCCGTGCTCGATTTTATGGCAAACGGCACTGTTATACTGTTCAAAATAGGTGATCAGCTCCTGCTGAACCGCCTTGATTTGTTTTGTCGGAATATCCGTAAACAAATGTGCCTGTGCGCAGACCAGAGTAATAATTTGGCTGTGCAAGCTCATCGGAGAATTATTTTTCTGGCGCAAAAGTTGCATAAGTCCGGCGCCGTATCTCAATTGTTGTGCCGTGCTTGCATCCAAATCGCCGCCAAACTGCGAAAAAGCCTGCATTTCGCGGTACTGCGCGAGGTCAAGTCGAACTGTTCCGACGGATTTTTTCATAATATTGGTTTGAGCCGAACCCCCGACACGCGAAACCGACAATCCCACATTGATTGCGGGACGCTGTCCCGAAAAGAAAAGTTCACTTTCAAGGAAAATCTGACCGTCGGTTATAGAAATGATGTTTGTCGGGATATAAGCCGATACATCGCCTGCCTGTGTTTCGACAATGGGGAGTGCGGTCATACTTCCGCCGCTCAAATTATCCGAAAGCTGAGCCGAGCGTTCCAAAAGTCTTGAATGCAGATAAAACACGTCACCTGGATATGCTTCACGTCCGGGAGAACGTTCAAGCAACAAACTGAGTGTGCGGTAAGCAACCGCGTGTTTGGAAAGATCGTCATAAACAATCAGCACGTCTCTCCCGTGATACATAAAGTATTCCGCAACCGCGCAACCTGCATACGGCGCGATGTACTGCAAGGATGCCGCATCGCTTGCGGGGGAAGAAACCACAACGGTATAGTCCATTGCATCATACTTTTTCAGTGTGGAAACAACCTTGGCAATGGAGGTGGCTTTTTGACCTATCGCGACATACACACAGACAACGTTTTTCCCTTTTTGATTGATAATGGTATCGGTTGCAATGGTTGTTTTACCCGTTTGACGGTCACCGATAATCAGTTCGCGCTGACCGCGCCCTATGGGAAACATTGAGTCGATTGCAAGTATTCCTGTTTCAAGAGGTCGGTTTACCGATTTTCTTTCAATAATACCAGGAGCGGGGCGTTCAATGGGATAATATTCTTTTGCGCCGATTTCACCGCCGCCGTCCACCGGCTTGCCGAGAGGGTCTATGATTCTGCCGAGTATTTTGGTGCTGATCGGAATGCCGGCGGTACGCTGTGTACGCACCACGCGACTGCCTTCGTATATTTCGGAATCGTCACCGAACAGAACGACACCGTTTGTGCCGTCGGCACGGATATCCTGTACCATTCCTTTAACACCGCAGTCAAACAAAACGATTTCGCCGTATTCAACTTCGTGCAGACCGTTAATAATCGCAATACCGTCACCGACAGAAATTACAAATCCAACCTGTTGGTGACCTGCGTGAAGTTCAAAGTTTTGTATATCCTCACGCAAGAGGGACACAATTTGTGCGGGGTCATATTCTTTTTGCAAAGACTGAAATGATTTTCGCAACTGACGAATACGGCCGAGGGTACTCCAGTCATAGTTTTCGTCACCGACAAAAATACGGAATCCGCCGACAACACTGGGGTCGTTTTCAATCACAAAATCAATATCGTCCGCCTTGTATTCCGCCAGAAAAAACTCACGCATTTTGGAGAGCTGTTTTTCGTCGGGCGGTGTTACGCACTGGATTTCAACCGTTAAAACATTGCGTTGTTGCTTTTTTGGAGTGTCAAAATCATTTATTATCATGTTTCGACCTCTTTTCCGCAACAGTGTCTTCGGCAAGTCGGATAAACTCATCATACAAAGCGCTGTTACGCTCGGACGTCACGGTATCGCTGAGCAACTTTTGAGTTGCCGTAACAACCAATTCTCCGATTTCGGTTTGAGCAGATTCAAGAATATGTTCTTTTCGGTCTTCCGCCTCCTGTTCGGCGGCAAGAATGATTGCCGAAGCTTTTTCACGCGCTTCTTTTATATACTGTGCGGAAATATCCGCCCACTCTTTTTCGGCGTTTTTCTTCCGTTCGGAAATTTCAATATCCGCATCACGAAGTTTTTGCTCATATTCGGCGCAAAGGCGCTCGTTTTCTTCTGCCGATTCGCGATTTTTCTTTTCCGCCTCGGCAAATTGCTCACGGCGTTTTTCCAAAAAACGGTTTACGGGTTTGAACAGAAGAAACGATAAACCGCCCGCAAGAATAACGAAATTCAGCATATGCAGAAGAATTTGAAAAAAATCTATGTTAAGTGGCATTTTCTTTTCCTCTTACAAAACAAAAATAATAAGAATCGCAACAATCAGCGCATAGATAATTGCCGTTTCAATAAATACAATACCAAGCATCATGGTAGAGTTGATCTTGGATGCCATCTCCGGCTGACGAGCCATACTTTCAGCACTTTTGGAAATCGCCATAGCCATGCCGATAGCACCTGCCGCACCTACAACTGCTACAACGATTGCCGCTGCAATTGCTTTCATAGAAAGAACATCATTATCGTTTGCTTCGGTGTTCTCGACAGCAACAACTGATTCGTCTGTCTGTGTGGGTTCAGCCTCTGCAGCCGATACGCTGACAGTCATCATTGTAACAAACATAACCGTTAAAATAATTGTTGTAAGTATAGTTGCAATCTTTTTCATTTTAGTTTACCTCTTTATTTTAGTATTTTTAATTTTCTTAGGTTTCGGTTCAGTAGCTTCTCCGTAGAAGATCGATACCAGTGTTGCAAGTACATAGGTTTGTACGATGGCGTGTAAAAGCGTAAAAAGAACACCCACAATCACCGGAAGTATGAAGCTAAGGCTTACATAGTAATATACGAGTTCAGTTACAAGCAGACCGCTGATGAGCGCACCGAACAGACGGAAGCTCATCGAGATTGGAAGTGAAAAGTCCTTCAGCACACCAAGTG
>CAZGRC010000029.1:0-9372 GCA_964528125.1 uncultured Ruminococcus sp. | reverse complement strand
GGACAAGGTTCGAGAGTAACATATATCTCGCAACCGTCAAGCCGCCAATCGCCCGTATTTTGGCAGGCGTTATAAATGGCTTCAATTTCGGCATGGGAAATGGCATTGCGCTTTTCTTCACGCATATTTCTGCCTTCACCGATAATTTTTCTGTCTTTAACCACAACCGCACCGACTGGGATTTCTCCGACAGATGCCGCTTCTTTTGCAAGTTCGACGGCACGGTGCATAAATTTTCTGTCCATACTTTTACCCGAAATTAAAACCCGCAATATTGTCATCGGGTGTGTTTTTTTCATCGCTCGGCGGATTGTTTTTCACCGAAAAGAGAAATATCGGTAACATAAATGAAAAAATTGCGGAAATAACGGTGTAAAGCACAGCTCGTTCGGGGGAAAAATTCCTTAAAACTTTAAATGTGCAAACAATGTTAAACACCTTGCGAACAACTGCAACAAAGCAAAGCACAAAAGCGGGTGTGATGATTTTCGCAATCACCGAAAAATCCGAAACCGAAAGACTTTCCCCGGCGGCAAGGGCTTTGTCCGCGGCGAAAATCAAATCAATCCAACCGAAAACAGCCGTAACCGCAAGTGCAGCAGCAGAACCGATAAACAAAACTTCAACCGATGCAAAAAATACAGGCAAAACAGATTTTTTACCCCGCACGGCAAGCCGCCCGAAAGCAAATGCATCTGCCACGGGAACAAAAGAATACCATGGGTTTTTAATCTTCAGCGTCCGCGACATATCGCATATGCCCGCCGCACGAAGAACATAAAAAACAATTCTCAGCACAACGGCGATTGCCGCGCCAGCCAAAAAAAGACCGAGAATCGATATAACGTCAGAATATTTAAGACCGAGTTCTTCAAATGTTCCCATAAAAATTCGACTCCGTTTTAAATTACTTAAAAAATGCCAGTGACTCAAGCAAACAAACAACCGCAAAAATTATGACAAACGGTGAAGTGAAAAACCATTTATAGCGTTGCTTTGCCGTGGCTTCACAATCCGGTTTTTCAAGCGAAAATTCTTCGGGTTTGTTCTTTAAAAGCAGTATTCCCGCAATTGCCGAAAGCATACTTAACATTAAAAACACCGTATATGCAATGTTTTGTTGTGCCACCGTAAAATTATTACCGAAATAATCAAACAACACCGAAACGGTATTATTTGCGGCGTGTACTCCAAAACAAACCAACATAGAGCCTGTTTTTACACGGATTACACCAAGCACAAGTCCTACCAAAAATGCAAACGGAATTTGAATAAAATTGCCGTGCATAAGTCCGAATATAATCGCAGTTGTAACAATCGCAAATGCATCACCGTATTTTTTAAGCACCCCGAACATTATTCCGCGACAGGCAAATTCCTCCACAAGACCCGGCACCACAGCTGTTCCCATAATACTTAATAGAAATCCGAAAACACCCTCGGGTGAGTCGCCTGTATCTACAGAATAATCAAACCCTAAACTTTCAAAAATTTGTCCGGCATAACTTGTTGCAATGTTCGCAAAGGAGCAAAATCCCAATCCAAACAGAAAATACGGTAAAGCCGTTCCCTTTTTCACTCGGTTTATCGGCACCAAATCACTTACCCTGAAACCCGCAATTTTTGCGGAAAGCAGATACGGCACCGTAAACATAAACATTGAAAGCAGCAGAGATACCAATGTGAGCACGGCGGGTTCGCTGATTATTTTATATGCCTCATTTGAGGAATATCCGAATGCAGCCATAACCGCATAATACACCGTTGCCCAAAGCGCGCTTATTGCCAAAACAATGAGCGCGGGGATTATGCCGACGCGAATGCGCCGGCGAATATCCTTGCGTTCTTTATAAGTTTGGGGTGTAAAATCCGGTGGCAAAATAACATACTTTGTTTGCACTGGCGGTTGATAATATTGCCCGTTTGTACCGTCGCTTTGAACATAGGTATTTTGCGCCGAACCGTATATCGGCGGTGTGTCGGGAGTTTGCCACGCATTTGAAGTGTTTGTATTATCTTCGGTTTGCGTGTGAATATTATTAAATTCCGAATTAAAATTATTATCGTTCATATGCCGATCACCTCTCGCCGCAATCAACTTTTAATACTTTTTTCTTCAAAACCCATCGATACTATTATTTTATTCTTCATTTTCGGGTTCAACCGCACCTGCATCTTCGTCGGGTGCTTCGGGCGCTTCATTAACCTCATTTTCGTCGTGCTCCGCAAGACCTACCGACAAAATCTTTTCACCCTCGGCAACTCGCATTACACGAACACCCTTTGCGGGACGTGAAAGTTCCGAAATATCACCCGCATAAATACGGATAATAATACCGTTAGATGCAATCATAATAATATCGTTTTCATCTGTAACGGGAAGTACCGCCGCAACATCGCCGTATTTATCGACACGGTAGTTTTTAATACCTTTTCCTCCGCGCGATTGCAAACGGTAATCCGATACCTTGCTTATTCTGCCGTATCCGGTTTCGGTTACGGTTAATATGCGTGTATCTTCGCCGCAGATAGCCATATCAACAACGCTGTCACCCTCACGCATTGTGATTGCCTTAACACCGCGAGCCGTTCTTCCGAGAACACGGGCATCGTTTTCGTTAAACTTAATTGCCATACCGCGTTTTGTTGCAAGCAACAGATTGTCACTGCCGTCGGTCATACGTACAAACGCAAGTTCGTCACCCTCATCTATGGAAAGAGCGATAATTCCGTTTTTACGTGTATTCTTAAAGTCAGAAAGGCGTGTACGTTTTATAATACCCTTGCGTGTAACCATACAAAGATATCTTTCTTCGTCATCCTTAACGGTGCAAGGCAGAATTGTGGTTATTTTTTCCTCATTCATAAGCGGTACAACGTTTATAAGGTTCATACCCTTACCTGTTCTGCCGCCCTCGGGAATTTCATATGCCTTGATACGATATACTCTGCCGAGATTTGAGAACAGCATAATGCTGTCGTGTGACGAACAAATAAACATATTCTCGATTATATCGTCTTCGCGTGTTTTCATACCCGTGATTCCCTTGCCGCCGCGATTTTGAACATTATATTCACTTGATGGTACACGTTTGATATATCCGTTTTCGGTCTTGGTAATAACACATTCCTCTTCGGGAATAAGATCTTCAATATCCACTTCGCCCGCAACATCCGAAATTTCGGTGCGACGGTCGTCGGAAAACTTGTCACGAAGATTAAGCGATTCGGTCTTAACAATATCAAGTACTCTTTCGTGTGAAGCGAGAATTTCATCACACTCTTTGATAAAGTCATATTTTTCCTGCAATTCATCCAAAATTTTCTGTTTTTCCATACCCGCCAGTTTACCGAGCTGCATTTGAACAATTGCGGTGGTTTGAATATCGTCCAGACCGAAACGTTGGGAAAGTCTTTCCTTACTTTCGGGAATGGTTTTTGAAGAACGGATTATTTCAATAACTTCGTCAATAAAGTCAAGCGCAATTTTAAGACCCTCTAATATATGGGCGCGCTCTGCCGCTTTTCGGCGGTCATATTCGGTACGGCGGCGGATAATATCACACTGGAAATCAATGCAGTTTTGAAGCATTTCTTTAAGAGTGAGTACCTGCGGTTTACCGTTTACGATTGCAAGAAGTATTGCACCGAATGTTGACTGCAATGCGGTATAACTGTAAATTTTGTTAAGAACAACCTGCGGATTCGCATCTCTTTTTATATCAACAACGATTCTTATACCGCCGTCACGCTTCGAAGAATAGTCGACAACATCATCAATGCCTTCAATACGCTTTTCCGCGGCAAGGTCATAAATGTGTTTAACAAGATCTTTTTTGCGAACTTTATAAGGAATTTCGGTTATAACAATACGGAATTTTCCGTTTGAAGTTTCCTCAATTTCGGCTTTACCGCGCACAACGATTTTGCCCTTACCAGTAGCATATGCTGCACGGATTCCGCTTCTGCCCATAATAATACCGCCGGTCGGGAAATCGGGACCTTTAATATACTGGCAAATTTCCTGTAGATCGGCTTCCGGATTATCGATAAGACAGCACATACCGTCAATAACCTCACCCAAATTGTGGGGAGGAATTTCGGTAGCCATACCAACAGCAATACCCGACGAACCATTAACAAGGAGTTGCGGAAAGCGTACCGGCAGAACCTCGGGTTCTTTTAAACGGTCATCATAGTTCGGTGTGAAATCAACCGTTTCCTTGTCAATATCATCCAACATATGCAATGACAAACGGTTCATTTTAGACTCGGTATAACGGTAAGCAGCGGCGGGATAGCCATCAATATTACCGAAGTTTCCGTGACCGTCTATAAGGGGATATCTGAGTGAAAAATCCTGCGCCATACGAACCATCGCATCATAAACCGATGTATCACCATGCGGATGATAACGTCCCAGCACCGCACCGACGGTGTCGGCGCATTTACGGTATGCCTTTTCGGGTGTCAGTCCGTTTTCATACATGGTATAAAGTATTCTTCTGTGAACCGGTTTAAGACCGTCACGCACATCCGGGATAGCGCGGCCTACCAGTACCGACATCGAATACTGCAGCATACTTGATTTTACTTCATCCACAATTTCAACGGGGAGTATGCTGGTTTCCTCGTCGCTGGGCCATTTTACTATTTCCTGTTTGTTACTTGCCACTTCTATCCCTCCTTAAATATCAAGATCCGTTGCAAACAGTGCATTTTCTTCAATAAAGCGGCGGCGCGGTTCAACCTCTTCACCCATAAGCATTGTGAAAGTTTCATCGGCAATCTGCGCATCTGCCATATTAACACGAAGCATTGTTCTGCGTTCGGGATCAAGCGTGGTTTCCCAAAGTTGTTCGGGATTCATTTCACCGAGACCTTTATAACGCTGAACATCTGCATTTCCGCCAAGCTGTTCAATATATTTTGCTTTTTCTTCATCTGTAAAAGCATCAAAATGCTGTTTTCCTTTTGAAACTCTGAATAGCGGCGGTTGAGCAAGATATATATGTCCGGTTTCAATGAGTTCGGGCATATAACGGAAGAAAAATGTTAAAAGAAGTGTTCTGATATGGCTTCCGTCAACATCGGCATCCGCCATAATGACAATTTTGTCATAACGCAATTTTGATATATCAAAATTTTCCGCAATTCCCGTACCGAGTGCTACAATAACAGGCGTCAGTTTATCGTTTCCGTAAACTTTATCAACCCGTGCTTTTTCAACATTGAGCATTTTACCCCAAAGCGGAAGTATTGCCTGATAGGTGCTGTTTCTGCCCTCGACTGCCGAACCGCCCGCACTGTCTCCCTCGACAATAAATATCTCGGTTTTTGTGGGATCGTTTGAAATACAGTCGGTCAATTTTTCAGGCATTCTTGTTTTGCCGCCGATACCCGCCTTATTACGGGAAGCATCACGGGCTTTTTGAGCCGCTTCGCGTGCATTTGATGCGGCAATTGCCTTATCTATTATAATTTTTGATTCATCAGGATGTTCTTCAAGATATCTGTAAAGTTTTTCATTTACAAGCTCACGAACCAATTTTCCTATAGATGTGTTTCCGAGTTTCGCCTTGGTCTGACTTTCAAACTGCGCATCGGCAAGTTTTACCGAAACAACGGCAATAACACCCTCTAAAATATCGTCACCTTTAAGACGTGCATTGCCCTCTTTGAGTTTTTTGAAATCAAATGCATATTTATTTATAACATTTGCAAGACTTTGTCTGAAACCCTGTTCGTGTGTACCGCCGTCTATTGTGTGAAGTGTATTTGCAAAGGAAATTATTTTGCTGTCATATGCGGTTGACCACAAAAGCGCAATTTCTGCAGTGCTGTCTCCGTCGGAACCCGAAAGATATATAACGTCGCTGTTAAGTCGGTCTTTTTTAACCCCTTCAAGTATGAATTCAACATATGATTTGATACCGCCCTCAAAACAAAGATCATCGGTTCGATCGGGCAAATCGGCGTCACTGCGCTTGTCTGTAAGCACAATACGAATTCCCGCATTAAGAAAAGCCTGCTCGCGAAGTCTTTGCAGAAGTGTATCATAATCATATCTTGTGGTATCGGTAAATATAGTCGGGTCAGGTTTAAACGTAACCGTTGTGCCGGTTTCATCGGTGTCACCGATAACCTCTAATTTTTTTGCAACATTTCCTTTTTCATATCTTTCGCGATAGATATGTTTTCCGTCTTTTACCTCAACTTCAAGCCAACGTGAAAGTGCATTAACAACCGATGCACCTACACCGTGCAAACCTCCGGAAACTTTATATCCGCTTCCTCCAAATTTACCACCCGCATGAAGAATGGTGAATACAACGCTTACCGTCGGTATCCCTTTTTGCGGATGAATACCGACCGGTATTCCGCGTCCGTTGTCCGTGACGCGAATAATGCCGTCATCAAGTAAATCAACCGTTATTTTGTTACAAAAACCGGCAAGTGCTTCATCGATAGAGTTATCCACAATTTCATAAACAAGGTGGTGGAGACCCCTTTCTCCCGTAGAACCGATATACATACCAGGGCGTTTTCTTACCGCCTCAAGACCTTCAAGAACCTGTATGGAACTTTCGTCATACGCTTCTTCGACAGGTTTCAAAATGTCTGCCTCAAAACTCATATCTTTTCTCCTTTTCCTCTTTAAATACCGAACCCGCTCTTTTTTCAAGTGTTGTGCTTGAAAGCTGAGTAAGATATATTGTTTTTTCTTTTTTGTTACCGCACAAAACAAAAGCTTTAGGAAGTTCAAACGTTACTGTTTTTACCTCTCCTCGCTTTTCCGCAAGATTTAAAAACTTTCGCGAATGTTTTGATACCGTTGTACTGTCAAGATCAAAAATACCGATAACATCCTCGGTTTTCACCGTTGTGTCGCCGCCTAAATGAATGTACATTTACATCACCACGCCGCCTTTTATTTCAAATATTTTGCCGTTTTGAAGTCCTTTTGTATTTGAAGGATCGCAACAGGTTAAAAACGATTGCATTCCTTTTATGTGATTTAAAACATAATTTTGACGTGCAGGGTCAAGTTCGCTCATAACATCATCCAAAAGACAAACCGGATATTCTCCCGAAATTTCTCTTATAACCTCTGCCTGAGCAAGTTTCAGCGCCAATGCCACACTTCTTTTTTGCCCTTGAGAACCGTAACCTCTTGCCGAAATACCGTTTATTTTAAATTCAAGATCATCTCTGTGAGGTCCTACGGATGTCGTGCCGGTAAACATATCTTCACGGCGGGAAGCTTTGAGTTCTTTTATTATATTATCGCGGCATTTACCGATATACAGTGTTTCGATTTTTTCTCTGCCGCTTGAAAGTCCCAAAAATATTTCGGGTAAAAAAAACGAAAGTTTTTTTGTGTAATCCAAACGATAACTTATTATCTTTTCTCCGTTTGCGGCAATTTCTTCCTCAAAAGAATCAAGCAAAACCGAAAGTGTACCGTCATACTTTAAATCTTTTATAATTCGGTTTCTTTGTGAAACGGCGCGATTGTAGTTACGCAAAATTTCAATATAAATCGGGTTTAATTGCCCTATTGCAACATCCAAAAACCGTCTACGCACCGCGGGTCCGTCGCACACAACCGACAAATCAGCCGGAGAAAAAACCACTGCTTTGAATGTTCCCGCAAGTCCCGACGGCACCGAAAGATTTTTTTCGTTAAGAGCGGCGGTTCGCCTTTCTCCAAAATCCATAACAGCATTGTTTTCCACACCTGCAAAATGAAAATCCAGCTCACTTCTTGCGGCAGTTTCACCAAATCGAATGTAAGAACAGTCTTTTGTACCGCGAAAACTTTTTGCACCGGTAAAAAGCCAAATTGCTTCAATTATATTGGTTTTTCCCTGTGCATTCTCGCCGCAAATAACATTCATTTCAAAATCCGGCACAATTTCAATGCACTCAAGATTTTTAAAATTAACACAGCGAAGTTTATCTACCCGCATTTTCAATCACAAGCGCCGCGCCGTCATATTCGGCACTGTCACCCTTATAAAGTTTTTTTCCGCGCATAAGGCAAACTTCTCCGTTAACCTTAACTTCACCGTTTTGCACTGCCATTTTTGCGTGACCGCCCGTATAAACCAATCCCGCAAGTTTAAGCGCCGCATCAAGTTTTATAAATTCTTCTTTTATACTAAGTTTTACAGTTTCCATTTATTTCAGTCTCATCGGCATTATAAGATAAAGAAAATCGTTATCATTATCATTGTTTGAAAGTATAAGCACGCCGGAATTTGAACCGTTAAAACGGATTTGAACCTTTTCGGTATCGCAGGCGCGAAGCGCTTCCAAAAGATAGCGGCTGTTAAGACCGATTTCAAACGGTTCACCATCAAGTTCGGCGGAAAATGTTTCGGTTGCACGTCCCATGGATGTTGCGCAACTGAAAACGGTGTTTTCTTCGCTGAAAATACAGCGCACAGGTGTTGTAAAAGTTTCGCTTATAAGAAGTGAAACACGTTCCACCGTGTTTATAATATCGTGACACGAAACTTTAATGCGTTGACTGTATTCTGTGGGGATTATCTTTTCGTAATTTACAAATTCACCCTCTAAAAGACGTGAAGTGAAAACATATCCGTCAATGTTAAACGATATGAGACGTCCGCTTACCGTGATATCAACCGATTCCGTGCTTTCGTCTATAAGTTTTACCGCTTCATTAAGCGCTCTTCCCGAAACGATAAATTCACAGTCATTTATAAGCTCTACTTTTTGTCTTCTTATTGCAAGACGATAACCGTCAATCGCAACCATTTGCAAAATACCGTTTTTAACCGAAAAATTAAGACCTGTCAATATCGGCCGTGTACCTTCAACCTGTGCAACCGCAAAGATTGTTCCCTTTACCATATCACACAGCATATCCCCTTCAAGAGAAAATTTCATACCGTCTGTTGCAAAAGGTATTTCCGGAAAATCACTTGAAGCCATTCCCATAATATCAAATACGGCTTCCCCGCTTTTTATATGACACATAAGACGGCTGTCGGCTTCAATTTCAACCTGTATACCGTTCATACGTCGAAGAATTTCGGATAAAAGTTTTGCGTTTATTACAATATCTCCTTCTTCGTCGCATTTAGCATAAATTTCTTTTTTCATTCCCATTTCAAGATTGTAAGCCGCAAGGGTAACTTTTCCCTGCTCTGCCGAAATAAGAATACCTTCAAGTACGGGCATTGCCGTTTTTGCGCCGACAACCTTTTGAAGTCTTGAAACACATTCAAGAAGTTGTGCTCTTTCAACTGTAAATTTCATTTTTGCTACCTCTTTTCAAAAAAATCGCGTTTTTTTAATTTTCTCTTTATAAAAAGAATAATATTTACCAGTATATAATAA
>CAZGRC010000028.1:0-9677 GCA_964528125.1 uncultured Ruminococcus sp. | reverse complement strand
ATATAGGTCAGCATAAACGATAAAATCTCCGTTAGCCGCTAACGGGGATTTTATAATGAATACGGAATGTCGAAATGAAACGAATTTACGCTGTTTTATATTCGGTCATTCGGTGTTTTTGAAAATTCGGCGGCAGAACGGAAATATTAAAATGAAAAACAAATACGGAACACTTTTAATAATTGCGGCGGCATCGCTTTGGGGAACGGCAGGCATTTTTGTCCGAGAGCTTCAAAATGTCGGGGTTTACGGTATGCAAATCGTCCTTGCGAGAGCGCTTTTTTCTTCGGTGATTTTGGCGTTGCTGATATTTATAAAAGACCGTTCGCTTTTTAAAATCAAACTGTGTGATATATGGATTTTTGCCTGCACCGGATTGTTCAGTATTGTTATGTTCAACTTTTGCTACTATAAGACTATGGAATTGTCAACCCTGTCGGTCGCGGCGGTTTTGCTTTATACCGCACCGTTTTTTGTGGTGATAATGTCGGCAATTTTCTTTAAAGAAAAACTTACTGTCCGAAAATGCGTTGCTTGCGTTTGTGCGTTTATCGGCTGTGCATTTGTGTCGGGCGCATTTTCTTCGGAGCAACGGTTGAGCGCCGAATGTTTGATTTACGGCCTTTTGACGGGGTTTGGATATTCGCTTTATACAGTCTTCGGAAATATGCTTATAAAAAGAGGATACGATTCGCTTACCATAACGTTTTATACCTTTGTTTTTGCGCTTTTTGGATGTATATTCCTTGCCAACCCGATAACATCTCTACCTGTCATTTTCAAGCCCCGTGCCCTTATGGTAGCACTGCTTATGGCAACTCTGAATACCGTTATGCCGTATATTCTTTACACCAACGGCTTGCGTTCGGTTGAATCGGGACGTGCGCCGATAATCGCAACGGTTGAACCTGTTGTGGCAACATTGCTCGGCGCAATAGTATACAGCGAAACGCTTAACATTCACGGCATTATCGGAATATCATTGGTCATAGGCTCGGTTATAGTTCTTAATTTGAATTTGAGGATTAAAAGAAATGAAGATTAAAACGTATGCGAAAATAAATCTTGCACTTGATGTCGGTGCGCGGCGTGCCGACGGTTATCACGAGATAGATTCGGTTATGCAGTCGGTCTCGCTTTACGATACAGTCAATATTGAGCGTGCGTCGGATATAACCGTAAACTGCAAGGACAGCATACTTTCGGGAAAGGAAAATATCGCTTTCAAAGCGGCACGCCTTTTTTTTGAAATTTCGGGTATAACGGGCGGGGTATGTATAGATATAGAAAAAAACATACCTTATCCGGCAGGGCTCGGCGGCGGCAGTGCAGATGCGGCTGCGGTGCTTTTGGGGCTGAATGTTTTGTATGATGGTGCCGGTTTGTCGCCAAAGCAACTTGAAATTGCGGCGGTGGCGCTCGGTGCCGATGTTCCGTTTTTTATAAACGGAGGGACACAACGCGCTCGGGGAATAGGGGAGATACTCACTCCGATTACCCCCTTAACGCAGGGATATCTTGTTATTGCGCTGAACGGTCAAAAAACCTCCACGGGAGAAATGTACCGCAGACTTGACGGGGCGCCGCGGCAAGTTCTCAATATTGACGGTGTGGTTTCGGGTATAAAACGGCGCGATTTGAAATCAATGTCGCATTTTTGTCAAAACAGTTTTGCTTCGGTAACGGGGCTTTACGGCATAGACCGAAAATTGGCTCCGACAAATCCACTTTGTGTCTGCCTTTCGGGAAGCGGACCTGCCGTGTTTGCGATTTATGAAAGCGAAGATGCGGCAAAATGCGGCTGTGAACTGCTTAAGGGTGAAAATATCAAGTGTTATACAGCCGAATTTTTGCCGAAATCAATAGAAATCGAATAAAAAACAAAACTTCTGTCAATGTTAAAAACATAGGCGACGGGTTCGCTTCCCGCCGGTCAAACATATGACAGGAGTTTTTTTAATGCAAAAAATCAAACGTAAAAATATTGAACTCGCACTTTTGTGCGGAATCCTTTGTGCGGTGCTTGTCAGTCTTTCGGGCTTCAGTTCCGCCTGTGACGGGCTCAGAAACGGTGTGTTGCGTCTTCATATAATCGCAAATTCCGATTCTGCGGAGGATCAGGCAGTTAAACTTCTTGTGCGCGACCGAATTCTTTCCGAAACGGGTGCCGCATTTTCCGATTGTGACAGTCTTGAAGATGCAATACTTTCCGCCGACGGCGACATTGAAAGAATTGCGGCTTTGGCAAATGAAGAATTGGCTCAAAAGGGAATTTCCTACACCGCTACCGCAGAAATAGGGGACAGCTACTTTGAAACACGTCGTTACGATACATTTACACTGCCTGCGGGAACATATAAATCACTTATCATCCGTCTCGGAAAGGCGGAGGGCAAAAATTGGTGGTGTGTGGTTTTTCCCGCGGTTTGTATTCCCGCCGCTTCGGATGCCGATTTTTCCAAAGCAACCGATTCAAAGAGTGCCGAAATAGCAGAAAATCCCGATCGCTATGTTATAAAGTTCAAGGCGGTCGAGATTTATGAAGATATAAAAAAGATGTTTAATTCTTAGCGAGATTTTTATTATCAGCGGCAGAGTTTTGAACCCCGACACCGAACAGATTGTGCCGTTCGGTGTCGCATACGGGTGAAAAAAGATGGCTGTATCTGAAAAGCGCATAACCGGAATAATGCTTGAGGTTTTGCGAAAGTTTCACTTGGCGCGCAAGTATATCTCCGCTGTTCCAATATTCGTTTTCACCTACCTTATAGGCGGCAAGACCGATCATAAGTTTTACATTATCGTTTGTAACGGTCTTTTCCCATTCGGACAGAGCCTTATCAAACGGCAGTGTGCCCTCGTCGAAACTCCAGTATATCTGCGGCATAAGATAGTCAACATATCCCACTGTACTGCCCCAGAGTTTCACATCGGCATAGTATAGGTCGATATTGTTTTGTATATTGCCGGAGGGTGAAATTCCAAACGGAATATTGCGTATAGATTTCACGGTTTTATATACATCCGAAATAAAATCGGATACACATTTGCGCCTGAAATCGGTAAGGGAGAGCGCACCTCCGCTTTCCCCGTAATATGCGGCATCCACCCATTCTTCGGTTGTGGGATAAAAATAATCGTCAAAGTGAATACCGTCTATATCATAACCCGCAACAATCTCTCTCACGCCGTCAAGCACATAGTTTTGAACTTCCTTGCTTGCGGGATTCAAATAATAATATGTAATTCCGCCGTTTTCGCAGATAAACACCTTGTCGGTATTAAGCCATTTTGCAAAAATACCGCTGTCAAGCAACGGTTTGCCGTCTTCAATTCGCGGACCTCTGTATGGGTTTATCCATGCCTCAATCTTCAGGTTGCGAGCGTGGGCTTCGCGCACGGCAATTCGCAGAGGGTCGAATGGCGCCGTTTCTTGCCGTATGCCCGTAAAGTAAACCGAAGTGGGGAAGAGGGCGCTTTTGTAAAACGCATCGCCGTGGCTTCTGGCGTGAAAAATAACGGTGTTTATACCCGATTCTGCACAGTTTTCAAAATATTCGCATATGGAATCGGTAAATTGCGCTTCGCTTTTTTCGGCAAGTATTTCCCGCATTTCAAGAAAAGATATCCACACTGCCCGTGTTTCGTTTTCCGATGTTTTAAAAACGCTGTCGGAAGCGAGTTTTTTGTTGTCGCTTTTCGGTGGCAATATCAGCAACAGGTTTCCGACAATAATAAGTGTTGTTATTAAAATCAGAGCGACCGTAAAAGCCGCTCTGATAATTGTTTGTTTGCTTATTGACATAATATATCCGCCCAATCAGAAAAAATTCGGTTATTCGTCTTCCTCGGGCGCATTTTCGGTTTCGATTATTTCAACCGAAATACGGTTAACGCGCTTTTCTTCCGCTTCCTTAACGGTTATCAGCAGGTTTTCAAATTTGAAACTGTCGTCCTCTTCAAACTCGCCGTCCAACATTGTGGTAACCCAGCCGCCAACCGTTGTGTTGTCGTCGTCAAATCTTTCGTCATCCTCGATATCAATATCGAATTCGTCAAAGAAATCGTATATACGCATATCGCCATCGGCTTCAAAGTGGTTGTCATCAATGCAGATGAATTCACGCTCAATTTCGTCGGTTTCATCCCAGATTTCACCGACAAGTTGTTCCATAACATCTTCCATTGTAAGAATACCCATTGTTCCGCCGTATTCATCCAGCACTACAACCATATGATGCTTGGTTTCACGCATTTTCTCAAGCACGTCGGTCAAAGGCATGGTTTTGTGAACAAAGGTAACATCCATTAAAAGCTTTCTTATGCTGATTTTTTCGTTATCCACAAGTTCTTTATAGACACGGTTGAGGTGCAATATACCGATTATATTGTCGGGCGTGTCCTCATAAACCGGAATTCTGGAATATGTGGATTCCAAAATCTTCTTGATGTTCACTTCATACGGGTCGCGTATATCGAGCGCTTCCATATCGACGCGTGGGGTGATTATTTCATAGGCGAGGATTTCGCTGAAATCGAGTGCGTTTTGCAACAGGTCGCATTGATCTTCGTCAAGCACGCCTTCATCCTCGACAATGTCGATTATATTTTCAAAATCGTCTTCGGAAACGGCGTCGCTGTCGCTTTCCGAACCGCTCCATATTTTGGAAGCAAGTTTTACAATAAGGTTTATTACCGCAAGCAGCGGTTTCAGTACTATAGATATTATATAAATCGGGAATGCGGATAATACGCAATATTTTTCGGCAACCTGTTTTGCCAACACTTTCGGCAATATTTCACCGAACATCAGCACCAAAAGTGTCATGGCAACCGTGGAAACCCATGCAAAACCGTCACCCAAAAGATTGAGCACTATAAGGGTTGCAATGGAAGAAGACACCGTGTTTACAATATTGTTGCCGATTAAAATCGCAGCGAGAAATTCGTTGTAGCGTTCCACGATTTTAAGCGCTGTGCGCATTGGAAGACCGCCTTTCTCGGCTTTCGCTTTGAGACGGGATGCGTTCACGCCGGAAAATGCCATCTCGGTTCCCGAAAAAAACGCCGAAAAGAGTATAAGCACAAAAACGGCAATAAATTCAATAATCATATCGCGTCACCTCCGTTGGAAGATGTTGCAATATCGTCCTCGTCGTATATTTCTCCGACAAGTTCTTCAAGGATATCCTCAATCGTGACTATTCCGAGTATATTTCCGTCATCATCCTTGATAAGAGCCAAATTGCGTCGGTGGTTGCTCATATCCGAAAGGAGATCGTCAATGGAAATATCGTAACGTGCAAAATAGGGATAGTCGATAACGCTTGAAAGAATAACGTTGTGCCCACGGCTTATATAGGCTTTTATGAAGTTCCTTATCTGAAGAATACCCTTAACATTGCCACGTCGGTCGATTACCGGAAGCCGCGAGTGGATACTGCTTTTTATGAGCTCCAGTATTTGCGGCGTTTTCATACTCATACTTATCTTTTCTACATTATCCCACGGTATGAGAATGCTTTGAACCGTGGCGTTTGAAAAGTCCAATGCCGATTTTACAAGCCGACCCTTTTCCTCATCAAAGTCATCCTCCTCCGAAATGTTTTCGACAATGTCGTAAAGCTCGTCTTCGGTCATGGTGACTTCCTGTTCAATGTGCTTTGCAAACGGTTTTGAAACCGCAGCGGAAAATGATGTGAAGAAAAAGGAAAGGGGTTTAAAGAGTTTCATAAGAAACAGCAGTGAACCCGATACGGTCTCGGCAAATTGCTCGTTGCAGGAACGCGCAAAACTTTTGGGTAACATCTCTCCGAAAATGAAGATAACAACCGTTGTAAACGCGGTGGCAATCGGCACGCTTTTAAGACCCCATAAGTGCGTTGCAATATAGGTTGAAAGTGTGGCGCAACCGATGTTTACAATGTTGTTGCCGATAAGCAGAACGCTCAGTGCCTCGTCGAAATTGTCAAGGATGAAAAGCGCGCGTTCGGCGCCTTTTGAACCTTTTGCAGCACTGCTCATAAGGTGAATTCGGTTGACCGAGGCAAACGATATCTCGGTTCCAGAAAAATAGGCGCTGAAGACAATCAGCAACAGATAAAGAATAATACTGCCTGTGGGGATTTTTTGAATTGCGGTAGTAGTGCTTGCCGTCAAAGCGGCGATAATACTCCCGGGGTCGTCCATGTGGAAACCATCTCCTGAAATTTAAAATTATATGTAAATATACACATTGAAACATAGTATAACACCGCTTTTATAATAATGCAAGTAAAATCGCAAATAATATATTCGGTGATGTTATGATTTCCACAATAGTAAGAACCGCAATACTCTATGTGGCGGTTACATTCGGCATAAGGCTTATGGGCAAAAGGCAAATAGGCGATATGCAACCGAACGAGCTGGTTGTAACCCTGCTTATATCCGAAATTGCGGCAATACCGCTGCAGGACAGCAATCAACCGATTGTCGCGGGTCTTGTTGCGATTTTTATGTTGGTCATACTTGAGATAATCGTGTCGGTGCTGACAATGAAAAGTTTTTTAATCAGAAAACTTTTCAGCGGGAAGTCGGTTATGATAATCAAAAACGGTGTTCTTGACAGGAATGCAATGCGCAATGTTCGTATGACCGTGCTTGATTTGGTGGAACTTTTGCGCGGACAGGATGTTTTCGATATTTCGGATGTGGCATATGCTGTGCTGGAAGTGAACGGTGATTTGAGTGTTTTGCTGAAAAGCGAAGCGCAGAATGTTAAACTTCGCGATATGAATATGGAATGCAAAAACGAAAACCTGCCGCTTCCCGTTATAAGCGACGGAAAGATAATTTATGAATCGCTCAAAGCGCTCAAATGCGATGTAAGTTTTTTAAAAGAGAAGCTTAGAAGTGAAAAACTTGCCGTGAACGGCGTGTTTCTTATGACCCTTGACCGCGACGGAAACTGCAATATCATCAAAAGAGAGGACACTCGCATATGAAACGGTTAATACCTGCCTGCATTTTGGCACTGTTTATTACATTTTTTTGCATATTTGCATATTTTGTAACCGAAAACAGGTGTGAAGATGCCGAACGTGCACTGAATTTTTGCGAAACGGCATTAAAAAAAGGCGATGCCGATGTCGCTGAAAAAGCGGTGCGATTTGCCGAACTCTGGGAGGACAGCGGGCGCATACTTTCGGCATTTACCGTACACGGTATTCTGGATGAAATATCCTATTCCGCCGCTAGGCTGTGCGGGTTTGCCGAATCCGGAGAAAATGCACAGGCACTTGCGGAATGTGCCGAAATACGGCAGTTTTTAAAACAGCTTTGTGAGGAACAGCGTTTCGGAAAAGAAAGTTTTTACTAATGCAAAAATATTCATAAATATATTGACTTTATGCATAGAGTGTGTTATACTTCTTTCAGTCTTTAAAAAATTTTGAAATGAGGCAGAAAGAAAATGAAAACTTTAAAGAAAATTTCAGCACTTGTAATGGCGGTTTGTATGCTTTTTGTGTTTGCAGGCTGCGGATCAAACACCAACACACTTATCGTAGCAACCAATGCCGAGTTTGAACCCTTTGAGTATCTCGACGAAGACGGCAATGCCACAGGTTTTGATATTGACCTTATTAAAGCCGTTGCCGAAAAGATGGGTTATGACGATGTAAAAATCGACAATATGGCATTTGAGGGCGTTGTTGCAGCCGTTGAATCCGGCTCTTGCGACGTTGCCGCTTCGGGTCTTACAATCAATGCAGAGCGTAAAAAGTCGGTTGACTTTGCCGAAGCTTATTATTCGGGCGCAGCACAAATTCTTATAGTTGCCAAGAACGATACACACTACACCGGCACTACCAAGGAAGAGCTTGACGCTCAGCTTAAGAATCAGACAATCGGTGTATGCAAAGGCTTTACAGGCGAGTCCTATGCCAAGGGTGATGAGTCTTGGGGCTTTGAAGCAATAGATGGCGCAGACGTTAAGTCTTACGATAACATAAGCACCGCTATTGAAGAGCTTAAGAACGGTAACATTTCCGCTATTATTATGGATAACAGCGTTGCCGAAGAAGCAGCCGCAAACAACAGCGACACCGTTAAGACCATAAGCACCGCACTTACCGTTGAGCAGTACGGTATTGCCGTAAAGAAGGGCGACGAGGAAATGCTTAAAAAAGTAAACGAAGCTCTTGACGCTTTAAAAGAGGACGGAACAATCGATAAGCTTCTCAAAAAGTATGAGCTCAACTGATTTTTAAAAAAATTAAATATTTGCACCGCTTATCAAAAAGCGGTGCAATTTTGTGTTTTTATAAGTAAGGAGATGTTTAGTTGTTTAGCGGTTTTTTTGAAAAGTTTTACTATATTTACATAGAAAAATCCGGCTATAAAATGATGCTTCAAGGTCTTGAGGCAACACTTATTATTTCACTGTTGGCGGTTGTTATAGGTGTTATTTTGGGTGCTGTGTTGGCGGTGTTTAAGGTGATTCCGAGAAAAAACATTGTCGCCAAAATTTTAAACGGGATAGCAACGGTATATATTACCGTTATTCGCGGTACACCGGTTATGGTGCAATTGCTTTTGGGATATTTTGTTTTGTTTGCACATTCTTTCAGAGGTAACTCCAATAAGGCGATCATAATTTCCATTTTAATATTCGGTATAAACAGCAGTGCTTATGTTGCCGAGATTATACGCGGAGGTATACTTTCCATTGACAAGGGTCAAATGGAGGCAGGGCGTTCGCTGGGATTTAATTACGCAACTACAATGTTTAAAATAATTTTACCGCAGGCGATAAAAAACATATTGCC
This sequence comes from uncultured Ruminococcus sp., assembly GCA_964528125.1. GTDB lineage: Bacteria > Bacillota > Clostridia > Oscillospirales > Acutalibacteraceae > UBA737. Next base: position 867 of record CAZGRC010000028.1, on the reverse strand, counting down.
GTCTTTGGGTAACGAGTTTATAGTTATGCTGAAAGAAACCTCAATAGCCAGCTTTGTAACCGTTTTCGATTTAACACGTGCAACACAGGCTATAGTTACCAATAACTATACGACATTTGTGCCTTATATAACGCTTGCCGCAGTATATTTGGTGCTTGTGTTATTTGCAACATTCCTGCTTAATTTATTGGAAAAGAGGATGAGAAAGAGTGAACACTGATAATGTTATCATCAGGACCGAGGAACTTCGTAAATCTTTCGGAAAAATCGAAGTATTAAAGGGTATCGATGCCGAAATCAATCGCGGTGAAGTTGTTGTTATAATCGGCGCATCGGGTTCGGGTAAATCCACTTTTTTAAGATGCCTCAATCTTCTTGAAGAACCCACGGACGGAAAAATTTACTTTGAAGATACCGACATTACCGCACGCGGGGTCAACATAAATCTGCACCGTCGCAAAATGGGTATGGTATTTCAACAGTTTAACCTCTTTCCGCATATGACAATACTTAAAAATATGACCATTGCGCCCATGAAATTGCTCGGACTTTCGGCAAAAGATGCCGAAGAACGTGCAATGAAATTGCTTGATACCGTCGGTCTTGCCGACAGGGCGGAGGCATATCCGTCACAGCTGTCAGGCGGGCAAAAACAGCGTGTTGCAATCGTGCGCGCTCTCTGTATGGAACCCGATGTTATGCTTTTTGACGAACCCACAAGCGCACTTGATCCGGAAATGGTCGGGGAGGTTTTGGCGGTTATAAAACAGCTTGCAAGTTCCGGAATGACAATGGCGATTGTCACCCACGAAATGGGTTTTGCACGCGAGGTCGCCGACAGGGTATTCTTTATCGACGAGGGTGTTA
>CAZGRC010000027.1:0-9825 GCA_964528125.1 uncultured Ruminococcus sp. | reverse complement strand
CGGATGCACGGTTTGTCGGATTTGAAAATTATATACGCGCTTTTTCCGATAACGGCGATTTTTTGCATGCGCTGTGGTTCACGGTGAAATTTGCCGTCCTGGCGGTAATTTCGATAAACGTGCTGGCGTTTTTGCTGGCACTGTTGCTTACAAGGGGGCTAAAGGGCACCAATGTATTCCGAACGGTGTTCTTTATGCCCAACCTTATCGGCGGAATAGTGCTGGGTTATATATGGCAACTGATAATTAACGGAGTGCTCTATAAATACGGGTATTCCATAACATCGGATGCGAATTTCGGATTTGTGGGACTTCTTATTCTTATGAACTGGCAGATGATAGGTTATATGATGATAATTTATATCGCGGGCATACAGAATATTCCAAGCGAAATAACCGAAGCCGCCCGTGTTGACGGTGCGAGCCCCGCACGCATACTTTTCAGTGTTACCGTTCCGTCTGTAATGCCGTCTATAACCATATGCCTTTTTCTTACCATTACGAATTCCTTTAAACTTTTTGACCAAAATCTGGCGCTCACGGCGGGCGCACCGTCAAAACAAACGCAAATGCTTGCTCTTGATATATATAACACATTTTACGGCAGAAACGGGTATGAGGGTGTCGGTCAGGCAAAAGCCGTAGTGTTTTTTGCAATAGTTGCGGCAATCGCCTTTTTACAACTTTACCTTACGCGCAGCAGGGAGGTTGAAAGCTGATGAAAAAACGTGCTTTTGCCGACGGGATATATTTTCTTATACTCACGCTCACGGCGGCGGTCTTTCTTGCACCGATTTTTATTGTGCTGTTAAATTCTTTCAAGACAAAGTTTTCGATAAGTCAGGAACCTTTTATTTTTCCGACTGCGGATACATTTACGGGGATGAAAAACTATACTTCCGGCATTGCCGACACCGGCTTTTTGACTGCATTTTTCTGGTCGCTTTTCGTGACGGCGTTTTCGGTTGCGGCAATTATTGTTTTCACCTCTATGACGGCGTGGTATATAACCCGAGTTCGCGGCACGTTTAACGGTATACTTTATTATCTGTTTGTGTTTTCGATGATAGTGCCGTTTCAAATGGTTATGTTTACAATGTCAAAAATCGCAAATATACTGAAACTGGATAATCCCGCAGGGCTTATAATAATATATCTCGGCTTCGGTGCGGGATTGTCGGTTTTTATGTTTTGCGGGTTTATAAAATCGGTGCCGCTCGGCATAGAAGAAGCCGCAACCATAGACGGTTGCACACCGTTTCAAACCTTTTGGAAGGTTGTTTTCCCGATACTGAAGCCCACCGCAATAACCGTGGCAATACTGAACACTATGTGGATATGGAATGACTATCTTCTGCCGTATCTTGTAATAGGCAGTGATTATAAAACGATTCCCATTGCCATACAATATTTAAAGGGCGGGTACGGCTCGATAGATATGGGCGCAATGATGGCGATGTTGGTGCTTGCAATCGTGCCTGTGGTAATATTTTATCTTTCCTGTCAAAAATATATTATCAAAGGAGTTGCGGCGGGTGCTGTTAAGGGGTAGATTTCACCGTGCGGAGAGCGGTATACTTTTGCATATATCCTCGCTTCCGTCCGAACACGGCATAGGCAGTTTCGGGATAGAAGCATATAACTTTGTAGATTTTTTGCGCAAAAGCCGACAGCGCCTTTGGCAAATACTGCCACTGGTACCTGTGGGAGAGGGAAATTCGCCGTATAAATCTCCGTCCTGTTTTGCGGGTGAAATTCTTTTTATCGACCTTGATTTTCTTGTGCGCGACGGTCTGCTTGAACCCGCCGAATTAAAAGAAAAAGAATTTTCGCAAAATGTGGATTACGATGCTGTGCGCGAATATAAAATTCCGCTTTTAAAGCGCGCCGTGTGCAGATTTGATACACGGCACGCAGACTATGCGAAATTTCTCAAAGAAAACGAGGCGTGGATTGATGACTTTGCCTGTTTTTCTGCCGCGGCGGAATGTTTCGGCAGTGAAAACCTCATCGATTTTCCCGAGAAAATAAAACTTCGTATGCCCGATGTAATGGAGGATTTTTGTGCCGAAAACGCGGCGAAAATAAATTTTTATAAAATAACGCAGTTTCTTTTTTATACCCAGTATCGGGCGCTGAAAAAATATGCCGAAAAAAGCGGCGTAAAGATTGTAGGAGACATACCTTTTTATGTTTCGCTTGACAGTGCGGATGTTTGGAAAAGCCCCGAAAGTTTTAAACTAGGCAGAGATATGACCCCGACCGTTGTGGCGGGTGTGCCGCCGGATATTTTTTCGGTGTCGGGGCAACTTTGGGGGAATCCCGTATATGACTGGGAACATCACAAAAAGACCGATTTTGCTTGGTGGAAGCGCCGCCTTGCACACTGCAAAAATTTATATGACATTATAAGAATAGATCACTTTCGCGCTTTTGCTAATTACTACACCGTGGTTTACGGTTCACCCGATGCCAAAAGCGGCACATGGGAAAAGGGCGTGGGATTGGCTTTTTGGCAGAGTATCGCTAAAGAACTCGGCCCTATGACTGTTATAGCGGAGGATTTGGGCGGAGATGAACCCGATGTGGAAAGATTGCTTTTCGATACGGGATTTCCGAATATGAAGATTTTGCAGTTTGCTTTTGACGGCAACGGCGAAAATTCACATCTGCCTCGAAATTACGAACACAATTGCGTTTGCTATACGGGTACGCACGATAACGATACCGCTCTCGGATGGTATTCGGTCTGCGGGAATCGCGAACGTGCCGTTGCAAGACAGTTTATGCCCGACGGCAAAATGCCCGTACCGCACAAACTGATTTTTCTTGCGATGTCTTCAAAGGCGGACAGGGTTATTATTCCAATGCAGGATTGGCTGTGTCTCGGAAGCGAGGCACGTATGAACATCCCGGGTACCGAAAAAGGAAACTGGGAATGGCGAATGCCTGCCGATTCGCTGACCGATGAACTTGCCGAAACGATAAGAAAACTTTCCAAGAACAGGAACTGAGCGGTTTTACAGAAACCCGAGCGTTGTTTTCCCCCTCGACAGAGGGGGATTTTGTATTTTGTGTTTTAACTAAAATTGCATTCGCTTTGAGGTGCGAATTAAAAAATTATAACGATTGCTTTTTAAGTATTTGCGTGTTATAATACATAATGTATTGCTATGTGTTAAAAGGTGGTGTTTTTATGCGCGTACTTGCTGTCGGTGATGTTTGCGGAATGGCGGGAACAAGGGCAATTTTACGGATACTTCCTCGCCTTAAGCGTGAACGGAACATTGATTTTACCGTAGTAAACGGAGAAAATTCCGCAGTGGGTAACGGCATAACACCCGAAAGTGCCGAAATGATTTTTTCGGCAGGTGCCGATGTTATAACGGGGGGAAATCATACTCTTCGCAGGCGGGATGTGCATAATCTTTTGGATGAAAACCCCCGATTGTTGCGACCGCACAATATCCCCACACAGTACGGAAGCGGTTTTTGCCTTGTTGACCTCGGTCGCTGTACGGCGGCGGTAATAAATGTTTCGGGTCAGATTTATCTTTCGGAAACCAAGGCAGAGAACCCTTTTTTGTGCGTTGATACACTTATAAATAAAGCCAAAAGTGAGGGTGCCGGACCGATTTTTGTCGATATTCATGCAGAAGCAACCAGCGAAAAACGCGCAATGGGTTTTTACCTTGACGGTCGCGTAACGGCGGTTTTCGGTACACATACGCACGTTCTTACCGCCGATGCGCAGGTTTTGCCTCACGGCACGGGATATATAACCGATATCGGAATGACGGGCAGTGAACAGTCGGTTTTGGGTGTTAAATCCGAAATAATCATAAACCGTCTGAAAAACGGTGCTGTCGATAAGTTTGAACAAGACGAAGGATGTGCGATTTTAAACGGATGTATTTTCGATATCGATACTTCTTATAAAGTGACGTCCGCCCAAACGGTTTATATAAGGGAGGGCGAAATCGGATGAAAAAGATTTTTTCGGCGTTTTTATCGCTTGTCTTGATTTTAACCCTTGCGGGATGTACATCTTCTGAGGGCGGGACATCTTCGGATGTTGGTGTGACGTCAGGTGACACTGCTCGGCGTGTGCATATGAATATGCTTTGCTGTTATGCGGATTCTTTTAATCCGTATACCGCATCTTCCGAGATAAACCGCAATCTGTCGAGACTCATTTTTGACCCGATTTTGAAAATTGATAACAACTATGAACCGGTCTACTGTCTGGCGGAGAGCGTTGTTCTTGACGGCACGTTCTGTACGGTTAAACTTAAAAACACATATTTCACCGACGGCACTCCGCTTACGGCATCGGATGTGGTGTATTCGTACAATCTTGCGCGAGCATCGTCTACAATATATTCCGCAAACCTCTATGAAGTGGTGTCGGTTTCGACTCCCGACAGTTTGACCGTGATATTCAATCTTAAACGTCACGACCCGCTTTTTGAAAGATTGCTTGATTTTCCGATTTTGAAGACCGACAGCGACAAGCGCACCGATGTTGACGGTGTTGTTCTGCCGCCGATAGGCGGGGGAAGATATTACCCTTCGGAAGACGGCACAAAACTTATAAGAAATGACGGCTATTACGGAAAAAAGAGCGAGATTTCCGAAATTAAACTTATAAACTCACCAGATTCCGATTCGGTTTCGCATTATGTTGAGGTCGGAGCCACCGATTTTTACTATACCGATATTTCCGACGGTCAGATAGTGCGTATGAGTGGTCAAAAGGTGGATATAAATCTCAATCAACTGATATATATAGGTATAAACCACACCTACGGGCAACTCGGGGAACGTAATATGCGGTATGCGATTGCGGCAGCTATTGACAGAACCGAAATATGTTCCTCGGCATATTACAACAATGCGGTTGCCGCAAACGGCTTTTATCCGCCGTATTTTAAGGAAACAACACCTGTCCAAACACTTCAAAGTTCCGCCGATATGCAAATAACAGTTGAGAATTTGGAGAAAATAGGTTATAATAGTCTAAACGGGCAGGGATACCGTGTGAATTCTTCGGGAAATTATCCGTCATATACACTGCTCGTAAACAGCGAAAACCGTTCCCGCGTTTCGGCGGCAAAATGCATTGCCGAACAACTCGGAAATGCAGGATTCAAAATAACGATTATCGAAAAAAATCTTGCCGATTATACCGCGGCACTGCAAAACGGAGATTTCCAGCTTTATATCGGTGAAGTGAGAATACTTGCGAATATGGATATGTCGGCAATCACGGTGCCGGGCGGCAGTGCGGCATACGGTATTACGCCGCCTGCACCGAATGAAGACGGTACGCCATCTACGGACAATGTGGCGGCAAGTATAGCAGCGCTTTATTCCGGCTCGGGCACGGTGACCGATACGGCGGGTGTGCTTATAACCGAAATGCCGGTAATACCCGTGTGTTACAGAAACGGACTTCTTTTTTGCAACAACAATATAAAACTTTCTTCGGGCGAAAATATATCTGCCTCGCGCAGTGATATTTTCTTTTCGGCAGAAGATTTTGTATATAAAAAATAAATATTTTTCGGGAGGATAACAATATGATATCTTATGAAACCAGAACAGGCACCGTCAGCATATCCGAGACATATCTCTCCAAACTTATAGGTCACGAAGTGACCTCGTGTTTCGGGGTCGTCGGAATGATGCCCAGCAACAACCGCCAAAAACTTTTCGGTATGATTTCCCGCAATCAGTCGCTTGACACGGGAATAAAGATAACAGGCGACAACGATTCGATTGAGGTTGAACTTCATATAGTAGTAACCTACGGTATGAATATAAATGCCATTGCGGCAAGCATTACCGAAAAGGTTCAGTATGCCGTTAAGGAACTTACGGGCATCACCGTTAAAAAGGTGATGGTCAAGGTTGACGGCATTAAAGAATAATTTAAAAAAATCCGTGGTCTTTATTAAAAGGAGTGTTTATTTTTGATAAACGGTAATACCCTGCGCGACGCGATAATTTCCGCCGCGAATAATCTTTCAAACAACCGAAAACGCGTGGATGATCTTAACGTTTTCCCCGTGCCCGACGGTGATACGGGTACAAATATGTCGATGACCCTTTCAAATTCGGTTCGACAGCTTGAAAAAATGTCGGGCGAAACAGCCGGTAAAATCGCTTCGGTAAACGCTTCGGCGCTTCTTCGCGGAGCACGCGGCAATTCGGGTGTTATAACGTCGCTTTTGTTCCGCGGTTTTGCCAAGGGAATCGGTGATGACGAATTTGTTACGGCGGAAAATCTTGCCGATGCGTTTACTATGGGAGTTGAAGCCGCATATAAAGCGGTTATGAAACCTACCGAGGGTACTATTCTCACGGTGGCAAGGGTTGCGGGTGAACACGCGGTGGCGGCAAAGGATGCAGGCGGTGATGAACTGGCTGTTTTTGCGGCGGCACTTGATGGAGCGCGTGAAGCGCTTGACCAAACGCCCGAAATACTTCCCGTTCTTAAAAAAGCGGGTGTTGTTGATGCGGGTGGCCGCGGATTTGTGCTTATTCTTGAGGGTATGATGTCGGTCTTTAAGGACGGCGTTATTATCGCGAGCGAATCCGCTCCCGAGGAAGAACCTCAAAATGATTCCGATCGCAACGCCGCAGGCGAATTTGAAACCGAAATCACATTTACCTATTGCACCGAATTTATTGTAAACCGTGACGGTGAATGCAGTAAAGAACCGCAGGAACTCCGTTCTTATCTTGAATCAATAGGTGACTGTGTTGTTGTTGTTGACGATGACGAAATCATAAAGGTTCACGTTCATACCGACCATCCGGGAAATGCCATTGAAAACGCGCTCACTTTCGGAAGTCTTGTACATTTGAAGATTGAGAATATGCGTGACCAGCATGAGCGTGCCAAGCACGATGCCGAAAATGCACAGAAAAAGCCCGCCCAAAATGCCGAACGCACCGAAACCATAAAATCGGTGGAACCCACAAAACCCGTGGGATTTGTATCGGTTTGCGCAGGTGACGGCATTGCCGCACTCTTCGGTGATCTCGGTGTTGACACCGTGGTAAGCGGCGGTCAGACAATGAACCCCAGCACCGACGATATTTTAAGAGCGATTGAGGGCACCCCCGCTGAAACTGTATTTGTATTGCCTAACAACAAAAATATTATTATGGCGGCGGAACAGACCGTTCCGATAAGCACACGCAAGGTTATTGTGCTTCACACACGCACAATTCCGCAGGGTGTAACCGCAATGCTTAACTATGACGAAAATGCCGAACCCGAAGCCAACGCGATTGCAATGCAAAAGGCGGCCGAGGGCATTACCACAGGTCAGATAACCTTTGCTGCGCGTGATTCGGATTATGACGGTCATACCATTAAGAGGGGCGAATTGCTTGCACTTCTTAACGGTAAGGTTTCGTTTGTTGATACCGACCTTGAAAAAACCGTTTTGAAACTTTTGAAACAAATGATGAAGCGTGACAGCGAATTTGTTACGGTTATGTACGGTGAAGACGTAACCGACGAACAGGCGGCGGCTATTGAAGAACAGGTCAATGCAAAGTTCGGCGCAAAAGCGGAAATAACCTTTATAAGGGGTAATCAACCTGTATATTACTTTATTATGTCGGTTGAGTGATAGTGTATGTCGTTTAATAATTGCGATATAAGATATCTTAAAGGCGTGGGCGAAAAACGCGCCGAAAAACTGTATAAGCTGGGCATCGATACCGTCGGTGCCCTTTTGCGTTTTTACCCTCGCGCTTATGAAGACTGGAGTGTTATAACCGCAATTTCCGACTGTGTTTCGGGGGAAAAGGTTTGTATAAGAGCAAGGATAACAAGTGTGGTAAAAGAGCAGTATATCCGCAAAAATATGACCGTTTACCGCTTTGAAGTGAGTGATGACAGCGGCAGTATGCCGATAACGATATTTAACAATAAATATCTTGCAAAAAAACTCAACTTCGGTTCGGAATACCTTTTTTACGGCAAACTTGCCGACAACACCGTTCTGCCGGCAATGTCTTCGCCCGAAATTGCCGAGACCGATACTGCGGGTATAAAACCGATTTATAACGCCACGGCGGGAATTTCTTCCAAGATAATAGAAAATCTTGTTAAAACGGCATTGTCGGCGGGCGTTCCAAACGACCCGTTACCTGAGAAAATACGTCGTGAGAACGGGCTTTGCGAGCTTCGTTTTGCGCTTGAAAACATACATTTCCCGCGCAGTAAAGATGCGCTTGAACGTGCGAAAGCACGACTTGTGTTTGAAGAACTTTTTATTTTGCAAACGGGACTTTCGTTGCTTAAAGGCAAGCGCCGTACCGCCGCCGGCGCCGTGATAAAACACGGTTACCGACAGGATTTTCAAAACCTTTTGTCTTTTCCTCTTACAAATGCGCAAAACAGGGTGATTGAAGAATGCCTTGCCGATATGTCGAGCGGCCGCCTTATGAACCGATTGGTTCAAGGTGATGTCGGAAGCGGAAAAACCGCCGTTGCTGCGGCGCTTATGTATGCGGCGGCGAGAAACGGCGTACAATCGGCACTTATGGCGCCGACCGAAATTCTTGCGGAGCAGCACTTTGCAACCCTTTCTTCAATGTTGCAAAACAGCGGCATAGAATGCGTTCTGCTTACGGGTTCTATGACAAAAAAGCAAAAGGAAACCGCCAAAAATGCTCTCTCCGAAGGCAGAGCGCTTGTGGCGGTGGGAACGCACGCCCTGATTTCGGACGATGTCGGTTTTTCATTGCTGGGGCTTGTCATTACGGATGAACAGCACCGTTTCGGGGTGGCACAGCGCGCCAAACTTGCCTCAAAGGGTATGAGACCTCACACGCTTGTTATGTCGGCAACTCCGATACCGCGTACACTTGCACTTATAATCTACGGCGACCTTGACATAAGCATTATTGACGAATATCCCCGCGGCAGACAGAAGATTGAAAGTTACTGCGTTACGGGGAAACTGAGGGAACGAGTATGGGGATATATAAAGAAGCACATCGATGAAGGCAGACAGGGATATATTGTGTGTCCGCTTGTTTCCGAAAATGAGAATCTCGATATAACAAGCGCCGATGAATATTTTGAAAACATTAAAAAGAGCGCTCTTCTCGGCTCATACAGTGTCGGTCTTCTGCACGGCAAAATGAAAGGCAAAGAAAAGGATGCCGTGATGCGCAATTTCAAGGACGGAAAAATTCAGTTGCTTGTTTGCACCACGGTGGTGGAGGTTGGAATCGATGTTCCGAATGCCGCAATAATGGTTATTGAAAATGCCGAACGTTTCGGGCTGTCACAACTGCACCAGCTTCGCGGTCGCATAGGCAGAGGTGAGTTTAAGTCCACCTGTATATTCATATCCGATATAACCGGAGGTGTAACGGGACAGCGACTTAATGTTATAAAAAACAATTCTGACGGATTTAAAATTGCCGATGAGGATCTTAAACTTCGCGGTCCGGGCGATTTTTTGGGCAACCGTCAGCACGGTCTGCCGGACCTCAGGATTGCCGACCTTTATGCCGATTCGCAAATACTTCACAATGCGGGAATTTCGGCGGCAAAACTGCTGGAAAATGACCCGCAACTTCAAAATTCGGAAAATGCACTGTTGCGACAGGAAATTATCCTGCTTTATAAAAAGCTCAACGAGAACTGAAAATAGGGGAATTTTATTATATCTTTGGGATTTGTGAAATTCGCCTTATTTTTGGTTTGAAAATACGTGCAAAAAATACAGCCAAAAGTGTAGGTTTACAATAGAAGTGTTACAGTGTTGAATAAAAAAGAAGTGACGAATG
>CAZGRC010000026.1:0-10248 GCA_964528125.1 uncultured Ruminococcus sp. | reverse complement strand
AATATAATTATAAACCGTGGGACCGCAGGCATATATCCTGGCGACACCCTTTTCTATAGGTACAAATTCATCTTTTTGACGGGTCAGTGTATTAAAAATCTTCACTGTGTATCTACTCCTTTTAAAGTCTTTATATCCTCTTCAAGAGATTTTATTTGATTTTCAAGCCTCTCGATTTCCTGCTGAACGGGGTCGGGAATGTGTATTTGATCAAGCGGTGCACGAACCTTTTCACCGTTTTGTCGCACAACCTTTGCGGGAATTCCGACAACGGTGGAATTGGGCGGCACTTCTTCAAGCACAACGGCACCCGCCGCAACACGTGAATTATCCCCGATCTTAAAGGGACCCAGCACCTTTGCGCCCGCGCTTATCATAACATTATTGCCTATCGTCGGATGACGTTTGCCGACATCCTTGCCCGTACCGCCGAGCGTTACACCTTGATATATAAGCACATCGTCACCGATCTCTGCGGTTTCACCGATAACGATCCCCGTGCCGTGGTCGATAACCAAGCGCCGTCCGATTTTTGCGGCAGGATGTATTTCGATACCGGTTTTCCGCGCCGCTTTCTGCGAAACATAGCGTGCCAGAAAATACAGCTTGCGGTTATAGTAAAAATGTGCGCGGCGATACATCCGAATTGCTTTGACCCCCGGATACAAAAGCCATATTTCAAAAAAATTTCTTGCTGCGGGATCACGATCCATTACCGCACGGACATCCTCACGTAATCTGTCAAACACCGAAAATCACCAACTCTATTTATTGGGGTTAATATAATCCTTGCAGGCGGCAAGATAAATTCCGCCCGAAATGACACAAAGCACCGCCGACAGCCAATAAAGTGCGATTATAACCGTGTCAAATGTGTTTTTTATGCTGTCTATGCCGAAATCGCCTATAAGAACATACGCGAAAAGCGCCAAAACAATGCCAACCATTTGGGAAACCGTTTTCAGTTTACCCCAAATGTTTGCGGCAACAACCTTGCCGCCCGAAGAAACCGTTACAAGACGAAGTGACGATACCGTAAATTCTCTGAAAAGGACAATAAACACAATGGCTACCATATGCCATGCATATGCCGTATCGCGGAAAACAAACAAAAATCCGAGATATGCCGAGGTGGTAAGCATTTTATCGGCAAGGGGATCGAGAAATTTTCCGAAATCCGTTACAAGATTGTACTTGCGCGCCATTTTGCCGTCTATCATATCGGTAAGAGACGCCGCGGCAAAAAGCACCAGCGCTGTAAGAAATCTGTATGGAATTGCCTCAATAAGCATTACTGCCATAAAAGCGGGGGTGGCAATCATTCTGCCGACGGTAAGTTTATTAGGGGTATTCATACTCATTTTAAATCAGTTCTCCCAACAAATCATATTCGATAGTATCATTTATTTTAACCTTTACAAAGTCACCTATTACAAGAGGACGGTCGGAAATAAAGAAAATCTTCCCGTCAATATCGGGTGCATCGGCAGGTGTGCGACCGTAATAACACTTGATATAGTCATCCCAGCCCTCTATGAGCACCTCGGTTTCACAACCCACCTTTTCGGCATTTTTTCCGTTAGCAACGGTGAGTTGCGTTTCCATTATATGTTCCATTCGGTCGGTTTTAATCTGCTCGTCAATTTGTCCGTCAAATCCGGCGGCAGGTGTATCTTCCTCTGCGGAATATGTAAAGCAACCCAACCTGTCAAAACGCTTTTCTTTTACAAAACGGTCCATTTCGCAAAACTGTTCTTCGGTTTCGGACGGGAATCCCGTTATAAACGTGGTGCGAAGCGTGATTTGAGGCACCTTTGCCCTTATTTTGTCAACCAGTGCCGAAAGACTTTCAAAGTCACCGCGACGGTTCATCATTCTGAGAATATCACCGTTTACGTGTTGCATCGGGATATCGAGATATTTCACCAGTTTTTCCTCACTTGCGATAAGTTCAAGCAACTCATCGGTAATACGTTCGGGATAGGTGTAAAGTGTGCGTATCCAGTGAAGACCGTCAATTTTGCAAAGTTCGCGAAGCAGTTCGCAAAGTTTGGGCTCGCCGTATAAATCGGTACCGTAAGCCGTGGTGTCCTGTGCCACGACAATAAGTTCGCGAACGCCCTTTCGTGCAAGATGTTTAGCTTCTTTCACACAGTCTTCAACGGTGCGACTGCGCATTTTTCCGCGTATCTGCGGAATTGCACAATAGGTACAGCAATTATCGCACCCGTCACCGATTTTAAGATATGCGGTAAACGGATAACCGCCCAAAATTCTCGGCGCGTTAAGGTCAAGTTCTTCCTTTTCACCGTAACGGTTCTGTTTTTTGCCCTGAATCGCATCGCGCACTATCTTTGCGATATTTCGGTTGGCGCCTATTCCGACACACACATCAACTTCGGGAATTTCTTCGGTCACATCATCCCTGTATCTTTCGGCAAGGCAGCCTGTTACGATAAGTGCTTTCAAATTGCCGTCTTTTTTATACTGTGCCGCTTCGAGAATGTTTTCTATCGCTTCTTTTTTCGCTTCTTCGATAAACCCACAGGTGTTAATGATTATTGCATCGGCGGCGGCTTCTTCACAGCCGATTTCAAATCCGCCTTCTTTAAGTGCCGCCAACATCATTTCGGCATCCACCTGATTTTTAGGGCATCCGAGCGACACCATACTTACCTTGTACATTCAGTCTTCTCCCATATAGATAAACTCTTCATTATAACTTTTCAGCGCATCACGCACCGCTCCGTATGAAAAACCTTTTCTTATCAGCGTCGCATAAACCTTCGGTGTATTCTGCGGGTCACTGAGTTTACTGCTGTATTTTTTTTCGATAAGCGCACGTATTTGTACAGCTTCATCGACCTCATTTTCGTCAAGCGCTTCATTTGCGATTTCCCTTGAAATGCCCTTTGAAAGCAGCTTGGCATAGGTCTGACGGCGCGACATATTTGCCTCCGTACATCTTTCGGCATAACGCATTGCATAACGTCGGTCATCAATGATTCCGACCTCTTTCAGCCGCTCGATAACCTCGTCACAGACCGATTTTGAAAAATCGCTTCGTGAAAGGCGGTCGCGAAGTTCCCTTTCGGTGCGATCCGAACGGTCAAGATACCATAAAATGCGTTCGCGCACACGCTCATATTCCGAAAGTGTCATCAGTCATCAACCGCAATATCAATATTAACCTTGGTGCGTGGTTTCGGCGGCTGTGCTTCAACGGGCATTACAACCGGTTCGTCGGCGGCAGGTGTCGCTACGGCGGACTTCGGTGACATAACCTCGGCATATTTTGTCATAATCTTTTCTTCGATTTCTTTGCAGAGTTCGGGGTTATCGACAAAGAGCTGTTTTACGTTATCCCTGCCTTGACCGAGACGTGTTTCCCCGTAATAGAACCACGCACCCGATTTTTTGAGCACCTCAAAATTAACGCCCATATCAACAACTTCGCCCTCGTGCGAGATACCCTTGCCGTACATAACATCAAATTCCGCTTCCCTGAACGGCGGTGCAACCTTGTTCTTGACAACCTTTGCCCTTGTGCGGGTTCCGATCATTTCACTGCCGTTTTTAAGTGTTTCCGCTTTGCGTATATCGATTCTGACACTTGCATAAAACTTAAGTGCGCGACCGCCCGTGGTGGTTTCGGGATTACCGTAGATAACGCCGATTTTTTCGCGGAGCTGATTTATAAATATCGCACAGCAGTTTGATTTTGAAAGCGCCCCCGTAAGTTTGCGAAGTGCCTGTGACATAAGACGAGCCAACTGTCCGACATGGGAATCACCCATTTCACCCTCAATTTCGGCTTTGGTTACAAGGGCGGCAACCGAGTCAATAACAATTATATCAATGGCGCCCGAACGCACCAGTGCTTCGGCAATTTCAAGTGCCTGTTCCCCGGAATCCGGCTGGGACACAAGCAGACTGTCAATATCAACACCGAGATTTGCCGCATAAACAGGGTCAAGAGCGTGTTCGACATCAATGAATGCCGCAGTTCCGCCCGCCTTTTGTGCTTCGGCAACACAGTGGAGTGCAACCGTGGTTTTACCCGAAGATTCGGGACCGTAAATTTCAACTATTCTTCCGCGCGGTATTCCCCCTATACCGAGCGCCAAGTCAAGTGCCAAAGAGCCCGTACGAATATGTTCAACCGACATTGATGCGTTTTCTCCGAGACGCATAACCGCACCCTTGCCGTATTGTTTTTCAATCTGAGCCATAGCCGTTGCAAGCGCCTTTTCTTTACCTTCAAGGCAGGGATCTACCGTTTTGGTCATTTTCTTTTCTGCCATTTTAATCACCATATCTTTCCAAGACACAAAATACGGTAAACTATCACCGATGTGGCAATTGCCGTACCGCATCAGTTTAGGTGTCTTTGATTAAAGTTCAACCCAAACTTCGTGTCTTTATATTTTTTCGGCGCAGTTGCACGCCGATTAGATCGATTACCATACTGCGCACTCAACTGCGCCCACTTTTAATTATACTTCAGTGACAGTCCCGAAAACAACCCTGTCAATTCCGTTCATATCTTTTTTGAACCCAATGTTTTCAAAACCCGCATCTGCCATTATTTTTGAAACTGCTTCGGATTCCCCGATTCCGACCTCAAAAACAAGCATACCGCCGCTGTTCAGACTGTCCTTGTAATTCCCGACAATAGCGGTATAGAACATCATTCCGTCATCGCCTGCGACAAGCGCAGTTTCGGGTTCAAATTCAACCTCGGGAGAAACCGTATTCATTTCACCGACGGGGATATAGGGTGGATTGCTGACGATAAGATCGTATTTATCCTCATTCGCGTTGCCATCAAAGACATCCCCCGCCATAAGGACGGCATTTTTTGCCCCCAGTTCGGATATATTCTTCCACGCATATATAGAGGCATTATCGTACTTTTCGACAAGTTTTACGCCGCTTTCGGGAAATTCAAGTGCCAACGTTATACCGATACAACCGCTTCCCGCACACAGGTCAAGCACCTGCGGATCTTTCTTGCCTTTAAGAAATTCAACCGCAACATCAATGAGCGTTTCGGTATCTGCACGCGGTATCAATACACCCGGTCCCACAAGAAAACGGCGACCGTAAAAACTCCATTCACCGAGTATATACTGGAGAGGGTATCTCACCTTCCTCTGCTTTATAATTACGGTGAGATTATTTTCCTGAAACTCGCTAAGTTTATCGTTATACCTTGCAAGAATCTGTGTATTGTCAAAGCCTGTAATGTGCTTTATAATCTGCTTTGCTTCAAAGGTAAAATCTTCAATTCCCGCATCTTTAATTTGTTTTTTTGTATCGTTATATGCTTCAAATATCGTTCTGCTCATTATCTTCGTTTTCCTCTGCTTCAAGGCGGTCAACATCAGGCACGGCGGGTTCACACGCTTTAAGCGCGGCAACGGCAATTTCAATCATATCATCTTCTGGTTCCTTGGTGGTAATTCTCTGAAGCCAAAGTCCCGGTGCCGATATTATTCGTGTGAAAAGGTTATCGTATCTTCCGCAAATTTTCAAAACTTCGTAACCCACACCGCAGGTGAGCGGTATAAGAAGTATTTTTACGGCAACCCAAACAATGCCGATATCATAAACCTTCGGAAATATTATCTGTACTGCGGTGGAAATTATAACACTTATAAGTATCATAAGTATCATAAACGACGTGCCGCATCGCGGGTGAAAACGTCTTTGTTTTCTGACATTTTCAACCGTAAGCGGCAATCCCGCTTCATAACAGAAAATCGTCTTGTGCTCCGCTCCGTGATACATAAATACCCGCTTTATATCTTTCATAAAAGATACCAGCCAAACATAAAGCACAAATACCGAAAGTTTTATGATTTGTTCGATACTCGACCTTAAAATTTTGCTGAAATCGGTTTTAAAAAGCCACTCAAGACCGCCGACTGCCATTCTCGGTATCCACATAAAAAGCACTACGGCAAGCGCCACGCCAAGCACTGCTCCGATTATCATAATAACATTCACAAACGCGCTGTTATCCTTTTTATTCTGCGTTTCACCGTTCTGTGTCGGTTCATTCGATTCCCCGATTTCGGTATCGGTTTTCTTTTCTTCCTCTTCAAGGTCGGTAAAACCCGATATTTCCGCCGAAAGCATCATCGCCTTGTAACCGTTCACCATTGACGAGACAAAATTTATCACGCCGCGAATTATGGGCAAACGGAGTATTTTCGGTCGCTCATTCGGATTTTTATCTTTCATATATGTAATATCGATACTGCCGTCCGGTACTCTTACCGCAAGTGCGGTTTTTTCGGGACTTTTCATCATAATTCCCTCAATAAGCGCCTGTCCGCCGATAGATGTGTACTTGCTTTTAGACATTTTCTTCTCCTTCATCAACCGTATCGGTTTTTTCCTCGTTAATACCCTCCTCCGAAATTTCGGGCAAAGCTTGCTGTTCGGGTACCGTCGGTAATATTATATCCTCATTAGGGGTCTGCTCGGTTTCTTCACAAAGCGGCAAAACAATGGTAACCGTTGTACCGACGCCCTCGGTACTTTCAAGAAACAGGAGACCGTCGTGCTGTTTGATTATTTCGTCGGCAACCGCAAGCCCGATCCCCGAACCGCGCACCGTTTTATTGGATTTAAAGAATTTTTCCTTAACGTGGTCGATATCGGATGCCGGTATACCCACACCCGTGTCCTTAACCATTATCCGCACACAGCCCTCTTCTTTGGTCTGCGTAACAAGGACAAGCCCGCCCTTTTCGGTATATTTCACGGCGTTGTCGATTATGTTAATAAACACCTGCTTAAGTCTTTCGCTGTCACCCATAACAACCGACGGCTCCATCGGTGCGGTATAAGAAATTTCAACACCCTGACGGCGTGCCAGTTCGGTATACATATCAACGGCTGAACCGAGCAATACCGAAACGTCGTCGGGACGGACGTTAAGGGCAAGACGTCCGTTTTGCATACGTGAAAAATCAAGCAGTTCCTCAACAAGACTTGAAAGGCGGTCGGCTTCGCTGAGAACTACGTCCAGACCGCGGGTAACAAGTTCCTCGTCATAACCTATGGACATTTTGGCGGTTTCACCCCAGCCGCGTATTGCCGTAAGCGGTGTGCGAAGTTCGTGCGAGACCGAAGAAATAAAGTCGTTTTTCATGGTTTCCGCTTGACTGAGTTCCGATGCCATATAGTTTATGGTGTCGCAAAGTTCACCGATTTCATCGTATTTTTTGATTTCTATTCTGGTTTCAAAATCGCCCATCGCAATTTTTCGCGCCATATTGCTGACATCTCTTATCGGACGGACAATCGATTTTATAAAATAAAGACCCGAAAGCGCACAAATTCCGAAAAGAAGCGTGCACATAAGGAATATAACCGCAACCGCAATGATAATTCTGCGGGTGACTGCGCGAAGTGATGTTATCCAGCGATAGGCGCCGATACGTTCACCGTCTTTATCGTAAATTATATTCGTGCGCGCAAGTATTCTTTCCCCACTGCTGCTTTTTCCCGTAAAAGCGGCGGTGCCGTCGGATGAAATCAGCGCCTTTTCATAGTCTTCCATTTTGGTTGACGAAGGTTCAAATCCCGTGGTCGATACAATAACCTTGCCGTCACAATCAAGCACCTGAACCTCAATCAGTGTCTTGTATTCAAAAGCGGAAGCGGCTTGAACCGCGGCATCTTCAAAAGTATCTTTTGAAGCGGAAGAAAGCGCCGAAAAAGATGAAGCGTAATCATCGGCAAGAGCATCAATGCGGTCGATATATACCGAACTGTAGAGCACCGAAAATGCAATTCCCGCAAATGTAACGGCAATTGCGATTATAAGGAAAACATTTGCAAACCATCTGACTGCAATGCTCTTAAACCGAAGTTCAAAATTCACAGCGACATTCCTCCTTTCGAAAACACTTTACATATCTGCCGCTATTCGGCGGTATTCCATTTATATCCCATTCCCCACACCGTAACAAGATATTTGGGGTCGGACGGATCATCCTCAATCTTCATACGAAGACGCCTTATGTTTACATCGACAATCTTTTCTTCACCGAAATAACTGGAACCCCAAACCTTTTCAAGTATCTCACTTCTGCCGAGCGCGATATCGGGATGTGAAAAGAAATATTCTACCATTTGAAATTCAACCTGTGTAAGTTCAATATTTTTGCCGCTTTTCGTCAGTGTGCGACGGCGCAAATTAAGCGTGAATTCTCCCAGTGTGATACCGTCGGTCTGTGGCGCGGGTTTGGATGAATTTATTTCAACCCTACGGTAAAGCGAATCAACACGCGCAAGCAATTCGGTCGGACTGAACGGTTTTGTGATATAGTCATCGGCACCTATCATAAGACCGCTTATTTTGTCCATTTCCTGCGATTTTGCGGTAAGCATTATTATGCCGATAAATTCCGACCTTTTACGCAGTTCTTTACAAAGTGAAAAACCGTCCATTCCAGGCATCATTACATCAAGCAGTGCAATATCAAAACCGATAACGTCGTTATCATATATATCAAGCGCTTCTTCGGCACTTCCCGCTTCCACTGTTTCATAGCCCACACGTTTTAAATTTATGGCTTCAAATTCGCGAATCGCGGTTTCGTCTTCGACAATAAGTATTCTTTTCATTATTTCACATCCCAATCTATAAGTCGCATTATATTTTTAAGTTCGTCCTGTGTCACCGCAAGAGCTCCGTTTGCCGCGCAGTTGCTTGCCGTAAAAACCTGTTCGTCCCTGCGGCACACATCAACACAGTTTGCCACATCAATCTTACCGCCGTCCCAATCCTCTTCCGAAACAACGGCAAAATATGCCACCGGCTCACCTACCGTAAATGTTGCGGGGTCATATGCATAAAAGGTGCGCGAACGGTTTTCGGTATCACGCAAAACTGCAATGTTCCCCGCCCATTTTGAGGGAACTTCAATGTAATAACCGTCGGTCATATTCAAAACGGTCAGCATTTTTTGGGTAAGCACCTCACCGTTAAAGGAATTCCACACCGTATAATAAAACTTTTCGTTGTTTTCACCGGACTTTGCGTTTGGAAGTTCGCGTGCCGTAGGAATTTCGATTATGCCGTCAAGGTTTATATCCCTGCTTGAAATGTTTGCCTGACGCAGTGTAACGGTGTTTTCGGCAGTTGCGGTATCAAGCAACGGATTAACAAGTTCACCTTGCGAGAAAATCAAAACCTCGGTTACACTTCCCGCACCCTTTGTTTCGTCAATGTATATAGCCGCCCGTCCCGAAGACAGTGTCCCGAGCACGGGTTTTGATGTCGATTTTACGTTTTTATCCATAAGACAACCCGCTATTTCCGAAACACCGTCAGCGTCAATTGAAAAGAGCGATGCCGTATTCACGGCTGCCGCCGTATCAAGATTTTGGACAAAAACCTCATATTCCTCATTTTCGTCAAGATCGCAACATAAATAAGTTGTATAGCGCTTTAACATTCGCTGAGAAAGCGTGCCGAATCCGCAGGAATATACGGCAAGTTGTTTTTCGGTATCGCCGTAAATCACCCAGCCGATTATAATTTCTTTTTTGCCGTCACCGTCAAGGTCGCAAAAATCAACACTTTCAACGCCGCCCGCAACAATATTCCGACTTGCAACCGACTGCCACTTGTCATCCTTGAAAACGATAAGATTGACATTCATATACATAACGTCTTCTTCAACGGTGCTGTAAAAAGCAAAAGCTTCAAAGGTGTTGTCTCCGTCGATATCCTCAAGTATCACCGCCGAGCGGCGGTCACCCGATGTCGGATATTTGAGGGTATAATCGCCCCCGACACTGCTTTTAAGTGCTTGTTGTATGGGATAAATATCACCCGACTGTTCGGGCGGACTGAGCAGACCTTCGGTATCGACGGTAAACATATCACAACCGCAAAGCATAAAAGCCGTAACCACAGCTACGGCTAAACAGATAACGGTTTTAATGTATCTGATATTCATTTACGCTCCACTTCCGTACTACATAGATATTCAAGATATATTATATCTTAAAGGCGCGAAAAAATCAAGCTTTGCACTCCATAATATCGGTCAGTTCTTCAAAGGTGACAAATTCATAACCCGCGGCTTTCAACATAAGAATAATCGTCTCGATTTTTGCCTTGTATGTGTTTATACCGTAATTCAGATAAAATTTATCGTAAAATTTAAGATTTTTAATTTGCGGCACCTTTTCTTTGGACATTTCAAACGGGTGAAGATC
>CAZGRC010000025.1:0-10317 GCA_964528125.1 uncultured Ruminococcus sp. | reverse complement strand
CGATATGGGTGTTTCGGCAACCGCAGGGCAAATTGTCGATATTGTTATGTCATTGCTCGGCAGGGTCTTTTGGATACTTAAATACTGTGTTGCCGAAAAACTGCATATAAAGGCTGTTTGTGTGGGTGACGATGCCGCCGATGCCGCAATGGAATACGGTACGGTTTGCGCAGTGGTTTATCCGTTGGCGGGATATATCGAAACGGTTATGCAGGTAAAGCAAGGCGGATATGACGTAAATGTTATTTGCGATTTCGAGTCACGTGATACGACTTTTGAACTTGATACGGTTTTTCGCGTGCGTGTCTTTTATATAATAGGCGCGCTCTTTAATATAATTAAACAAAATGTTGAAAAGCAGGTTTATTCACAGTCTGCGCTTCAGAAAAGTGAAGGAGAATGATTTTATGAATAACGAAAAAATTCCCGAACGCGCGCCAGGGAACAGAAGCAGTCTTATAAATGTTATGGAATTCACTGTTGACAGTGTGTGTCGTCTTGCCGACACAAATTCGGTGTTGGGCACACCGATTGAAACCAACGGTATGACAATTATTCCCGTTTCAAAACTTTCGGTGGGATTTGCGGGCGGCGGTGCCGACGTTACCGATGCGGCGCGACGCAAAAAGCAGAATCCCGCAGGTGCGGGCGCCAAAGTTACGCTTACACCGCTGACATTTCTTGTTATAAACGGAAATGATGTGCACACGGTGTGTGTCAATGCACCCGCAAATACGCCAACCGCCGCTTCTGCGGTCATAGATGCGGTTGCGGCGCAGATAAAACCCGTGTTGGAAGAACGCAGACAAAAAAAGCAGAAGACCGTATAAGCGGTCTTCTGCAGAGTTATATTCAAATTCGATTTCAATTAAAAAAGTTCATTATAATATTAACATACTCGGTAAGTATCGGCTCGGTGCCGTTATAAAGATTGTGCTTTGCACCCGCAATCTGCACAAACTGTCCGTTCGGTAACAGTGATGCGAATATTCGTTGCGGTCGGTTGCGCACAACAGTGTCATTTTCGGCACTGATAATGAGAATGCGGGCTTTGATTTTTTCTGCGGCGGAACGTTTAAGCAGTATATCCTGTACCGAAAGCGCTTCGTATATCCAGCGATTGCTGTAGGACGAGTTTTGATACCTTATGTCGCCAATGCGAATGTTCAGATTGTATTCAAATCTGCTTTGGCTGAGGTCGCCGGTTTTGTCGAAATTAACTTCGCTTGAAAATTCACCGGCATATTTGGATTTTGCATTCCAGCCTGTGCGGTGTGCTTCGCTTTTGACAATACTGCGGAGTATTCTGCGCGGTATACCGCGTGTTTCGGGGCATATCATCGGTGCGGAAAGCACCGCGCGTTCGATTTTGTTGCTGTGAGTGGCAAGGTAGAGTGCCGACACGGCACCGCCCATTGACTGCGAATAAAGGTATATCGGTTTGCCGTTGCTGTTCGGTGTGACAATGCGGTCGCAAAATTCATCAAGGTCTCGGACATAATCCGAAAAAACGTCAACGTGTGTGAGGTGGGGATCGGCAACATTTCTGCCCGAAAGTCCGTGACCGCGCTGGTCATAAATAAACACACTGAATCCCATATGCAAAAAATACAGGCACATTTCGCGGTATTTGCGTGAAAATTCGGTGAATCCGTGTACGATTATTACCGATGCGCGGCTGTTTTCGGCAAGATAGTATTCATAGGCTATGTTACATTCGTCAAAAGACGGAAAACTGCCGCAAACCGCATACTGTGCAAGCGTTTTTTCAATCTGAGCCATTTTTTCAAAATATTCGGGCTCTTTTATTATTTCGGTTACAAAATCAGGCTTAAAAAGCATTTAAACACTCCTTGATTATTTAAAAGAAAAGCGGTGAATAATAATGATATCTTCAAAGAAGAAATCTTTTTTAAAGGTTTTGAGAAATATCGTTATTATCGTACTGGCGGTCGTTATATCGACATTTGCCGTTACAAAGATAGTGTATGATACGGTTTTCAGGCGCTGTGATTGCTGCGAAAACCGATTGAGCACATTGGAATTGCCGGTTGAGGAAGTTGATTTTCTTTCGGGAAACTACCGTTTGCATGGCCGTCTTTATGACGGCACCGGCGAAACACTTGTGGTTTTTATACCGGGGTTTCACGCCTGTGTCGAAGATTATCTGCCGCAAATTGAAAGTTTTGTTGATTCTGGATTCGGTGTTTTTGCATTTGACCCGACGGGCGGCGGCAAGAGCGACGGAGATTCCGCTGTCGGATTTTCGCAAATCAGTTTAGATTTAAAGGCGGCACTTGAAACCGCCCGAAAAAACGGAAATTTCGGATATGAACACACCGTGCTTTTCGGTCACAGCAGGGGAGGTTATGCGGCGTGCTGTGCGGCAAAAAACGAATACGGTGTTTCGGCTGTTGTTTCGGTTGCGGGAATAAACAGTGCTATGGAAGGTGTGATAGCACCGGTTGCGGATAAAATAGGATTTCTGGCATACGGTAATTATCCAATGCTCTGGGTATATCAGGCAATGCTTTTCGGTGCGGACACGGTTGCCGACGATGCCGCGAAAATAATTTCACAGTCGGATATACCTGTGCTTATTGTTCACGGTAAGCACGACAAGCAGGTGCCGAGCGATGAATATTCGGTTGTTTCCCACCGTGATGAGATAACCTCGGATAACATCGAGTATATTATTTGCGATACCCCGGGTATGGACGGGCATACCGACCTGCTTTTTGACGGAGAGAATGCAAATGAACAACTTATGGAAAGTATAAAAGAATTTTATTTACGAAGTATAGAGTGATAATGGTTGTTGCAATGAATATAGACGAAATATAATTTCAAAAAATTTAATTTTATTAAAGCCGATAAAATCGGCTTGTCGAAACACTTTTAAGAGTTTTGACATTTTACAAGCATTATATATTTAAGGGGATAAAGAATTGGAAGATGTAGTGATTATTCCGGCATATAATCCGGATGTGCGGCTTGAAATACTGGTTGAAAAACTTTATGAATACGGTTTCGGAATAGTTGTCGTCAATGACGGAAGCCGTGCCGAATACCGCACCGTGTTTGACCGCGTTGCGGACAAAGCGGAGGTTATTCATATAGAAAAAAACAGTGGCAAGGGCGGCGCACTTAAAAGGGGAATGTGTGAACTTTTGAACATTTTCCCGGATTGCAAGCGGTTTATCACAGCCGATGCAGACGGTCAGCACAGACCGGAAGATATTCTGCGCGTTCGGGACGAATTGCGTCTCGGTGCGGAGTTTGTTCTTACGGTTCGTAATTTCAGGGGAGATATACCCGCGCGTTCAAAGTTCGGGAACATCCTTTCCCGTGTTATATATACTGTGCTCACGGGGCATTATTTTGTGGATAATCAATCGGGACTTCGCGGTTTTAAAACGGAACATATCGATTGGCTTACCCGCGTGGGCGGCGAAAAATATGACTATGAAATGAATATGCTTTACATTGCCGACAAACAGGCAATTCCGATAACCACCATTCTCATAGAAGCGGTTTATATTGACGGCAACAGTTCTTCCCACTTTGATCCCGTGAGAGACACAATGCGCATATACAGGCGTTTGTTTAAAAGTGCGTGGGTATCGTTTGCGGTGTTCGGAATTTATGAGCAACTTATATTTTTAATAAGTGCGATAATGGACTATTCTTTTTTACATATCACCCTGCCTACGGTCGGTGCAATTGCCGCCGCGTTAACGTTTATATTCAATAAATTTATTGCTTTCAGACGTTTTAAATATAATGACTGTATGAGAATGATTTCTTTTACAATTCTGAGGTTTATGACATATACGGCCGGTTGTTTGATATCAATGTTGGCTTTGCCGAATATGCCGCTGTTCATAGCATTTAATCTGGTATCCGCCGTGTTGGTACCCGCAGAATACTATCTGCGCAAACTGATGCACAACGGCAGATACAGAGATATAAACAAAGAAAGATAAAATCGGAACTGAAGCCTCGATTAGTATGCAATTCTGCCCGTGGGGAGACCCACGGGATTTTTTATGTTTCCTGTTTAAGCGCCTGTGCAATCTTTTCGGAAAAGTTTGCATTTTCAAGGCGAATTGCCTGTGCACAGCAGGCAACAACCGTTTCGCGAGTGGCGCAACCGTGCATTTTTATAACCGTTTTTGCCGTGCCCAAGAATGTTGCACCGCCTTTGCGGTTGAAATCGAACACATCTTCAAGCGATTTTTTTATTTCGGTTGCGGTGTCAAATTGACCGTTTTTATCTGCAATGTTTTTTGCAATTTCGGCGGCACAAAGTCCGCTGGATTCGGCACATTTGAGTAAAATATTTCCCGCAAAGCCCTCGGATACGATAACATCGGCAACATCGCCGTTCAAATCACAGCCTTCCACATTGCCGATAAAGTTAACGGGTGCCGCACTGAGCAGTTCGTAAGCCTCGGTAATATTCGCGGTGCCTTTGCCGCGTTCGCGACCGACGGATAAAAGTCCTATGCGCGGGGATTCAATACCGCACATACACTTCATAAAAGCATCGCCCATAAGTGCATAATGCAGAAGTTCTTTGGGCAAACATTCAAGATTTGCGCCGCAATCGGCAAGACAGACAAGTTTGCCGTTTGCAGTAGGAAGTGCGCAGGAAAGCGCGGGGCGTTTGAGTCCTTTTATCAAGCCGAGTCTGCAAAGTGAGCCCACAAGCAACGGACCCGTACTGCCTGCACTGAGCAGGGCAAAGCAGTTGTCATCCTCTTTAAGGTGCAACAGCGCCTTTACCATAGAAGAACCGTCGCGCCCGCCGAAAACGCAGGTTGCGGGGTCTTCGTTGGTAATGAAATCGTCGGCATCGATAAATTCAATACGCGACATATCGGCACCGACATCGGAAAATATCGCTTTTGCGGCGGTGTCACCGACCGTCACAATGTTAAGTTCGCCAAACCGTTTGAGTGCATCGGCGGCGCCCTCAACAATCGGGGTAATACCCGAATCGGCGCCGTGAATATCAATAATAATCTTTTTCATAAACACTTATTCTATCGCAAGGATAAAACTGTAAACCTCCTGACCGCCGTTTATATATCCCGTTTCTATAAGCGGGAATTCGGCGGAAAGTTCTGACTTGAAAGTGCTTAATTCACTGTCGGTGACATCTGCACCGATGAAAACGGTTATAACCTGTTTTTCGTCAATGTCGGGAAGTGCGTGCAACATTCGGATTGCGGCTGAAACCTTGTCGTTTGTTGCACAAAGTATACTGTCACTGTCGAGCCCGATGTAATCTCCGCGTTTCACTGTGACGCCGTTCATTTCGGTATCACGTGTGGCGGTGGTAACATAACCCGTGGTTACATCACCGAGATATGCCGTCATACCGTCGATAACTTCATCGACCGTTTCAGCGGACAAATCCATCATAGAAAGTGCCGAATATCCCTCAGCAAGTGATTTTGTCGGGATAACGCGAACATCGCATTCGGTGTAAAGTTCTGCCGCCTGCTGTGCGGTCATAACAATATTGGAATTGTTTGGAAGCACGATTATATGGTCGCAGTTGAGTTTGTCAAAAGCGGCTATCAAATCTTCGGTGCTGGGGTTATTGGTTTGACCGCCGGTTATGATTTCGTCAACGCCTATCTCTTTAAAATATTCGGAAATCCCGTTTCCCGATGTCACTGCTGCAACGGCATAACGGGTGTGTTCACGTGCGGCAGATTGCTCTTTTGCGGCAACAACCTCGCTGTGCTGAACCGACATATTTTCAATTTTAACCGAGATAAACTCACCAAAACGGCGGACATATTCGATAACCTTTTCGGGTGTAAATGTGTGCACGTGTACTTTTACTATTCCGCTGTCTGCTACGGCAACAATGGAATCACCGAGCGTTTCGAGATATTCAATAACCGGTTTTATCGAGAAAGAGGAAATATCGGTTTTGCTGTTTTGAAGTTGAAGTATAAATTCCGTGCAGTAGCCGTATTTGAGTTCACTGTCGGGACCGAATGCACCTGTGACCGTCGATGTGGCGAGTTGAGGCTGAAAACATTCTTCGGCATCGTCTTCGACATTTATGCCTGAAAGTGCCATTTCCATACCTTCAAAAATGCAGAGGAATCCTGCGCCACCGCTGTCTATAACGCCGGCTTCTTTCAAAACGGGGAGCAGTTCCGGTGTGTGGGCAAGCGAACGGTTCATTTCGGTTTTGAGTTTGGCAAAACAGTCCTCAAAATCAGAAAAGTTTTCAAGGTTTTGTTCAAGATATTCCGAGGTTTCGCGCATTACGGTCAGCATGGTGCCTTCAACGGGTTTCATAACGGATTTGTAGGCGTATTCAACACCGCACGAAAAAGCTGCGGTGAAATCCGAAAGAGTAAGATATTTTTTACCAGCACAGCCTATGCCGAATCCTCTGATAAACTGCGAAAGTATGACACCGGAATTTCCGCGTGCCGAAAAAAGTGTGCCGCGGGAAAAGGACTGCATAAGCGTATCGACATCGGAGGTGTCGCCGCACGACGAAACACCTCCACCGAGTGTCATTGTCATATTTGTGCCGGTGTCACCGTCGGGAACGGGGAAGACGTTGAGGTCGTCAACAGTGTCGGTATTGCGTTTTAAATAACGGTATCCGCCGCGAAACATATCGCTTAAAAGCGAACCGTCAATCTGTGTGTGTTTCATCGGCGGTTAATCTCTCCCCTCAACAGTGACCTCTTTGCCGTAACAGAAAGCTATTACGGTTCCGGGGCCTACCGATGCGCCAACAATGGGACCGATGCATCCCATATGAACATTTTTGAACGGTACTGCTTTGAGTATTTCGTCGCGCAATGCTTCGGCTGTATCGGGAGCGTCTGCGTGACTTATAAACAGACATTCTTCACCGTCCGGTTCAACCGTTTCTTTCATCATTGCGGCAATTTCGGCAAGAGCGTTTTTCATTCCCTTTGCTTTCTTGACGGCGTAGTTCTGACCGAGGATATCCGAAATAATTATCGGCTTAACACCGAAAAGGTTGCCGAAGAAAGCTTTGGAAGCTTTTACACGTCCGGCGCGGCGCAGATATTCAAGACTGTCCACAGTGCCAGACTGATTTATTTTGAGACGCATACCTTCG
Organism: uncultured Ruminococcus sp.; assembly: GCA_964528125.1. Taxonomy (GTDB): domain Bacteria; phylum Bacillota; class Clostridia; order Oscillospirales; family Acutalibacteraceae; genus UBA737. The sequence continues at coordinate 3,185 of CAZGRC010000025.1, read as the reverse complement.
ATAATTGCGGCAACCTCTGCGGCGCTTTTACCCTCACTGCGCAGTTTTGAGGCATAAAGCACCATCATTGCCTGCCCGAAAGAACTGCAAAGCGAATCAATGCAGTATACATTGTTGTCGGGGAACTCTTTTTTAAGTTCTTCGGCAATGATTTTTGCAAGATTTACAGAGCCCGAAAGTGCGGACGAACAGGAAATATAGACGACGTCGGTGCCCTTTTCAAGATGGCTTTTAAAGCATTCGGTATAAACATCGCGCACAACTTGCGTTGTGCGGATGCGTGTGCCGTTTCGCATTATGTCGTAATACTCTTTTGCCGAATGAGTTTCCCAGTCGAGCGAAGCTGGATATTCGACACCGTCGATAACATAGTTCATCTTGACATAATCAATGCCGTATTTTTCGCGCATATCCCTGTCAAGATCGCAGGTAGAGTCGGAAACAAGTGCAAAATTACTCATTTATATATCACCCTAAAACTAAAATTACTTTGTTTTCATATTTTCGGAAATGGTTGTCATAATTTCTTTTTCTTCGGCAAGATTTTCGCTTATCGGCTTGCCGTAATAATAAACCGCGCAAAGGCCCGGTCCTATTGCCGCACCGCAAGCCATACCGACGGTTGAAAGTATAATTTCTTTCGGAGAAAAGCGTTCCTCAATCATAGTTTTAAGTTGGCAGGCAACTTCGTAACGGTTTGAATGAGAAATAAATACAATTTGGTCTTTGAGGTTTATGCCGGTCTGCTCCATATAACTCAGCGTTGCGGATAATGCAGCGCGTTTGCCCTTGAATTTAACAAGAACTTCCGATAAACCGCCGCGGTTGAAATCCGCCATCGGATTTATGCCGACCAATGTGCCGAATAGCGCCTTGAAATTGCTTATTCTGCGCATCTTCACAAGGAAGAACAAATCGTCCATAGGACCCATTTGATGTATGCAGTGACGGGTTTCGTTAAGATATTCGGCAACTTCTTCAATAGAAGCGCCGTCTTCTTTTTTCTTGCAACCCATAATGGTGAGAAGCGCAAGGGAAGTGGAGTATCTCAATGAATCAATGCAGATGATTTTGCGCTCGGGATATTTTTCGAGAAGTTCTTTTGCAACCATTTGGCAGGAATCGAAACTTGTGGACAGGGCAGAAGAAAGCGAAATGCTCAGTATATCCTTACCCTGATTTAAATATTTTTCAAATACGGTGTAGATATTGCCTACGGGAACCGAAGCGGTTTTATAAATGATTTTACGGTCTTTCATAGAGCCGTAATATTCTTCGGGTGAAATGCAATCCCAGTCAAGGTCGGCGGAAACCGCTCTGCCGTCGGGAAAGTAAACAACACTTTGAAGATAGTCTTCAATGCCGAATCTTTCTCTTAAATCGGCGGTGAGGTCACAAGAACTGTCGGGTATGATTACAAAATCACTCATTATTATCATCCTTTAAAAAATATTATAAGTTATAATAACACATAATATTGCATTTTTCAACAAAATATGACTTAAAAAGTCGATTTTTCGGAATTTGCTTAAAAAAGTAGTGCAAAATCCGTTGGGTTGTGATATAATAATGCCGATTGTAATAAGGAGAGTTGTTTATGGAATGGATAATCGGAATAATTATCGGATTTTTGCTTGCAGGTGCGGTAATAATGCTTGTCAAGACCGTCCCGATTTCAAAGAAAGTATATTTTGATCAACTTGTGCGAACTTCACCCGAAAAATGGGGCAGAGTGTGTTCGGCACCAGAAAACGAAGAACAGCTGGCAATGTGGAACAGCGGTTGCCTTTGGGCAGAGGAAAATGCCGAACATATCAGCGAAGTGCACATTCAAAACGACGGGTTTGATCTTTACGGTGAATTTTTTGATTTCGGCTCCGAAAAATGCGTGATAATTTTGCCGGGGCGCTGCGAATGTCTTAAATATTCTTATTTTTATGCCGAGCCGTATAAAAAAGCGGGGTTCAACGTATTGGTTGTCGATACACGCTGTCACGGCAGAAGCGGCGGTACATACAACACTATCGGTGTAAAAGAAAGCGATGACCTTATAAAATGGGTCGGATTCCTTGAAAAAGAGCTTGAAACGAAAGAAATATATTTCCACGGGATTTGCATAGGCAGTGTTTCGGGACTTCTTGCTTTGACCAAACGCTGCTGTCCCGATACGGTAAAAGGTATGGTTTGCGACGGTTGCTTTGTTTCTTTCCGAGAAACCTTTAAACGCCATATGATTGCCGATAACCGACCGCTTTTCCCCGTGCTTGACTTGGTTATGCTTTGGATAAAAATATATGCGGGCACAAATGTTATGCGCTATTCTCCGATAAAGTTGGTAAAGCGTGTTGAAAATATGCGTATGCTCTTCCTTTTTGGGGAAAAGGACATATTTTCCGTTCCCGAAAAGAGCCGCAAATTGTTTAATGCCTGCACAGCCGAAGAAAAGAAACTTGTATGGTTTAAAAGGGGCGGACATTCGCATTTGAGAATAAACAATCCCGAACGGTATGATACGGCGATTACGGAGTTTTTGGCTAAATGAGTATAGTCAGCGGCAAAAAATATGCGGTTTTCACAATGGATGTTGAGGAATTTTCCGATACAGAATGTGTCAGCAATTCGGGTATCAAGGTCGGCGTTGATATGCTTGACGGCTTGGATGAGTATGTGAAACTGCTTGAAAAGCACGGTATACGAGCGACAATGTTTACGGTGTGTCATGCGGCACAGATAATAAAAGACAAAGTCTCAAAATATGTTTCACGCGGGCACAGCGTTGCACTGCACGGATATACACACACGCCGCCAGTCCTGCTTGACGATGTTCGCTTCAGGGAAGAAACCTTGCGGGCTAAGCGTATGCTTGAAAACGAATTCGGAACCGAAGTGAGCGGCTACCGCGCGCCGTGTTTCGGTCTTGACAATACAAAACTCAATATACTGAGGGAACTCGGTTTTAAATACGATTCCAGCCACCTTGATTTTGCGGCTGCGCGCCACCACGCAGACATTGATATGAGCGATTTCAAAGAAATTCTTTCGGGCGTTTTTTGCCGCAAGGGATTTTATGAATTCGGGATAACCTGCCGCAAGTTTATGGGAAAGTCTTTCCCGATTTCGGGCGGCGGTTATGTTCGTATGGGAAATTGGAATTTTATGAAGGCGGCGATCGGTCAGTATTTAAG
>CAZGRC010000024.1:0-10637 GCA_964528125.1 uncultured Ruminococcus sp. | reverse complement strand
GATAATCATCGGGCTTGTACTGTGCATATTCGGGCTCAGCGAACTTATGCACAGTATTTCGCTTTGGGTTGCATTCCCGAAACACAAGCAAAAAAGTTGCTCGGTGATATGGCTTAAAAGCGGTATTGCATGTAATCAGCTTCGTTATGCAAAGCTGCAAATGCGCTGGCACGGTGTGGCATATGCCGATGTTGTTATCGCTGTCACCGACAGCATTGCCGAATATGAAATTCCCCCGTTATGCGAATGTTTTCGCGAGGGGTTTGTCTTCTGCCCGTCGGAAGCGGTTGCAGATGTAATAGGAAGTATTACGGGAGAAGTTTACACAGATGGAAGAAATAATAAATCCTCAGCAAACCGAGGAAATTAAAGGCGTTGTTGAGCGAATAACATACAAAAACGATCAAAACGGTTATACCGTGGCCACCGTTAAAGTCGGGCGTGAGCGCGTAACCGTTGTCGGAACAATCCCCTTTTTGGGTGAGGGTGAAAGCGCCGTTTTCAGCGGAAAATACATAATACACCCGACCTATGGGCGACAGTTTTCGGCAGACGGTTTTGAGCGCGTTGCTCCCGAAAACGCCGCGCAGATATTGCGGTATCTTTCATCGGGGCTCATAAAAGGTGTGGGACCCTCCACAGCGGCAAAAATTGTCGAGAAATTCGGTTCGGAATCGCTGGATATAATACAGAACTATCCTCTCAAACTCGCCACTATCAAAGGAATATCCGCCGATAAAGCGAAATCCATTTCGGATGAATACGCCAAAACAGCAATGGTGCAGGATATTATGATGCTTCTCTCCCCCTATGAAGTGTCACCCGACAGATGTATGAATATTTTCAGCCGTCTCGGAAAAAACGCCACCGCCCGCATAAAGGAAAATCCGTATTTGCTTTGTATGCCCGATATTGAAATCCCCTTTGAAAAAGCCGAACGCATTGCCTGCGATATGGGGATATCCCCCGACTGTGAAACGCGAATTGCCGCGGGAATCGAACATATAATCCGCCAAAATCTTATGAACGGTCACACCTGTCTGCCAAAGAGTAAACTTGTAAATGTCGCAATAAAGTTACTTGAAAGCGATGAATCTCGCATAGAGTCGGTAATCGACCGTATGGCGGAAAATCTCACCGTGCTCACCCGATACATAAACGGCGAAGTGTTTATTGCGCTTCCGCAGTATTACTGCGCCGAAGAATATATCGCGGCACGGCTTGCCGCAGTGAAAGACGGCATTACAAAATCTTTGCCCATAGATGACCTTGAAATAGATTATGTCGAAAACAAACTGGGAATATGTTTTGAAGAACTCCAGCGCACCGCCATAAAGCAGGCGTTTTCCGAAGGTATTCTTGTTCTCACAGGCGGTCCCGGTACCGGCAAAACAACTACCCTCAACGCAATTATCGAACTCTTTGAACGAAGAGATGCCGCAATTGAACTTGCCGCACCCACAGGGCGCGCCGCCAAACGTATGACCGAACTCACCGGCAGAGATGCCAAAACCATTCACCGCCTTTTGGAGGTCGAATGGGGTGACAACGAAAAGCAATATTTTTCCAGAAATGAAAGAAATCCGCTTGAATGCGACGTAATAATAATCGATGAGGCATCTATGATAGACAGCCTTTTGTTCGACAGCCTTCTGAGGGCGCTACGTCTTTCCTGCAGAATAATTCTCGTCGGTGATGCCGACCAGTTACCGAGTGTTTCTGCAGGCAATGTTTTAAGCGACATTCTCGCCTGTGAAAAGTTCCCCGCAATACGTCTTAAAAAGGTCTTTCGACAGGCACAGGAAAGCCTTATAGTAACAAATTCCCACGCAATAATAAACAACACCCCTCCCGACCTTTCAAACCGCGGAAAAGATTTCTTTTTTATGCCGAGAAATTCTTCATACGACGTCTGCAATACCGTGCTTGAACTGTGCTGTGAGCGGCTCCCCGCCGCCTACGGATTTAACACCCTTAAAGACATCCAGGTGCTTTGCCCATCAAGAAAACTTGACACCGGCACGGTGAATTTCAACAATTTGTTGCAATCGGCAATAAATCCGCAAAAGAAAAACGCCCCGCAGATATCTTATAAAGGCGTTTATATGCGGGGCGGTGACAAAGTGATGCAGATAAAAAACAACTATGACCTTGTCTGGGAACGTGACGACGGCAAAAGCGGCAGCGGTGTCTTTAACGGAGATGTCGGTTACATAACCGCCATTGACCTACGGGCGGGCGAAGTCAAGGTGCGATTTGACGACCGCGTAGCAACCTATTATACAGAGGGGTTGAACGAACTCGAACTGGCATATGCCGTAACGGTACACAAAAGCCAAGGCAGTGAATTTGACTGTGTTGTAATACCGATGCTTGATGTTCCAAGTAAACTTTGCTACCGCAACCTGCTCTATACTGCGGTAACACGCGCCAAAAAGATGCTTGTGATAGTCGGCAGTAAAGATATTTTCACCGCAATGGCGGAGAACGACCGCAAAACACTGCGTTACACATTGCTTAAGGATTTTTTGAATGAAAAGAATATTTGATTTTTTCGGCAATGTTATCAGCGTGTTTTTTCCGAAAAGATGTATCGGTTGCGGCGAGATAATTTCGGAAGAAAGACTTCTTTGCGACATCTGCGCCTGCGAAATGCCGATAATCGATTCCTCGGCGCGCTGTACGGTTTGCGGTATGCACAAACCGCACTGTGAATGTAAATACAGGGTGTTTTATTTTGAAGAATGTGTCGGCGTATTTGAAAACCGCGATGCGGCAAAAAACGGATATTACCGATATAAATTCGGCGGTTCAAGGCACTATTCTTCATTTTTCTCAAAACATATGGCAGACACGGTTCGCAACACCTTTAAAGATGTCACTTTCGATGCTGTCTGTCCTGTACCGCAATCCCTTACCAGCCGCTTTTTACGCGGTTTCGATCACACGGGACTTCTTGCAAAGGAAATATCGCAACAACTGGATATTCCTTTCAGAAACGATTTGATTACCTGCAAAGCCTTTAAACGTGCACAGCACAAATCGGAATATAAAAACCGTTTAAACAATGTACGCGGCAAATACTCGGTAAAAAAGCGCGCCGACGGTATGCGAATACTTCTTGTCGATGATATACGCACAAGCGGTTCAACCCTCAGCGAATGTTCGCATATGCTCTTGCTCGGCGGTGCCGAAAGCGTGCGCTGTGTCACGGCGCTTGTAACGGTAAGTAAATGAAAAACAAATTTATTAAGACGGAGATATTTAAAAATGGCAACTGAAATAGGAATTGACATAGGCACTTCAAAAACGGTCATATTTTCAAGTTCCAAGGTGGTGTTGGAACTTCCCAGTGTTGTCACGGTTGACAGTGAAACATGGGAACCGTTATACTACGGCGAAAAAGCGCGTATGACTATGGGACGCACACCCGAAAGTCTTGTCTGTGTTTCACCCATAGAACATGGTGTTATTGCCGATTATGACATTGCCGAAGCAATGCTTAAAAATTATATGCAACAGGCATTCGGAAACAAGATCGTACGCCCACGCATAATGGCAACACTGCCGTCGGGTCTTACCGAACTTCAACACCATTCTCTGAGCAACGCCGTTGAATCCGCCGGAGGCAGAAACATTTCGGTAATCGAGAGTTCCCTTGCAATCGCATTTGGATTGGGGCTTGATTTCTCACAGCCGCACGGCACACTCATTGTTGACATCGGCGCCGGCACCACAGACATTGCGGCGGTGTCTTTGGGTGGCATCTCGGTTTGCGATTCCTTTAAAACCGCTTCTAACGACTTTGATGCGCAAATCATACGCTATATTAGGAAAGAATACAACGTCGAAATCGGAACCCTTATGGCGGAATCGATTAAAAAGCAGATTGGCACCGTGGTAGAACGTCCCGTCGAGATTGCAATGGTTGCAAAAGGCAGAAATGTTTTCACAGGACTTCCCGAGAGTTTTGAAATAACTTCCGCCGAAATATATGAGGCGGTGCGCGAAACAGCCGATTCCATATGCAACGCCATACGCACCGTGCTTTCAAAAACCGATCCCGACCTCGTGCGCGACATTAACGACGACGGGCTCTATCTCACGGGCGGCGGCGCACTTATACACGGTATGGACCGTTTAATTGCCGATTACACCGGCACTGCGGTACACCTGCTTGAAGACCCGACCCACAGCGTAGTGCGCGGCGCGGCGGCAGCGCTTAAACATCCCGAACTGCTGAAAAACGTTAATTATCAGTTAAGATCCATCAAAGAACTTACAATCGAATAATTCAGTGAAATGCTAAACTATGCAAACAAACCGAATATCCGCCGCGAAAAACGCGGCGGATATTCGGTTTGTCTTATTTTCGATTTTTTAAATTTCTTTCACAAATTCTTCAATGCGTTTAAGTGCTTCGAGTATATGCTCCACCGAATAACAGTAAGAAGCACGGATAAACCCTTCGCCACCCATACCGAATGCGGTACCCGGCACAACGGCAACGTGCTTTTTATGCAAAAGTTTTTCACAAAACTCATCACTTGTCATACCGGTTGATTTTATTGACGGGAAGGCATAAAAAGCGCCCTTTGGTTCACGGCAGGTAAGCCCTATCCGATTGAATCCGTCAACAATAAGGCGGCGACGGCGGTCATATTCCATACGCATATCCTCGACCGCCTCATCACAGCTTTTAAGCGCTTCAATCGCGGCATACTGCGAAGTTGTGGGCGCACACATTATTGCAAACTGATGAATTTTCGTTATCTGACTCATAATCTCTTTGGGTCCGCAAGCAAATCCCAAACGCCAACCCGTCATTGAAAACGCCTTTGAAAATCCGTTGATTGTAACGGTTCGCTCATACATTCCGTCCACCGAAGCAGGCGCCGCATGGCTTTTTCCTCCGAATGTAAGTTCGGAATAAATTTCATCGGAAAGCACCATTATATCGGTGTCACGGAGCACTTCCGATATCGCTTCAATATCTTCACGTTCCATTACGGCACCCGTCGGATTGCAGGGATAAGGAAGTATAAGTGCCTTGGTTTTCGGGGTAATTGCGGCACGAAGCTGTTCGGGTGTTACCCGAAAGTTGTCCTCCGCACGGGTTTCGATTATAACAGGAACACCGCCGGCAAGTTTTGCCATAGGTTCATAGCACACATAGCTCGGTTGCGGGATTATAACCTCATCCCCGACAGAAACAATGGCGCGCAGTGCGGCATCTATCGCTTCACTGCCCCCGACCGTGACCAAAATCTGATTTTCGGGTTCATACTCCATACCGTATTTTCGGTTAAGCCATTCCGATATTTCACGTCGCAGTTCAATCATACCGTGATTTGCGGAGTAACGCGTTTTACCGCGTTCAAGCGAATTTATACCCGCCTTGCGAACGACCCACGGTGTTTGAAAATCGGGCTCGCCCACACCGAGAGATATAACCTCATCCATTTCGGCGGCAATATCGAAAAATTTGCGTATGCCCGACGGTTTAATATCCGTAACGGTTGGGTTTAAGACCTTTGAATAATCTATCATATAAAGAACTGCCCCCTGTCATCTTCGCGGTTGTCGAAAAGATTTACGTCCAGTTCCTTATAACGGCGCATCACAAAATGTGTTGTTGTGGATGTTACTGAATCTATTGTGGCAAGTTCACGCGCCACAAAACGTGCAACATCCTGCAAAGTTTTTCCCTTCACAACAACATTAAGATCATAAACGCCCGACATAAGATATACCGATTCAACCTCAGTGTATGACATAACGCGTTCGGCAACCTCTTCAAAACCGAGATCCGCTTTCGGCACAACGTTAAGTTCAACAATTGCCGAAACATATGCACCGTCAAGTTTTTCCCAGTCGATAACCGCCTTATAACCGCGAATAATCCCCTCACGTTCAAGTTCGGATATCTCGGAGTTTATCTCATCCTCTGTTTTTCCGAGCATTGTTGCGAGTTGTGCCGACGTATAGCGTGCGTTGCGACTTAAAAGTTTTAAAAGTTCAGATTTCATAAATATATCCTCCGAATACCGTTATTTTGAAAAGATGTTTTTTTAATTTTAACAGATAAACGACATTTTTTCAATATAAAAATGCCCTCGGCGTGCACCGCGGGCATAATTTTTATGCTTTTTCATATGTAAGCGTTTCGATTCGGTCGCGTATAATCTGCATACGTGCATCTATTTTGCTTATATCATCCGCACACTCTTTCAGCTCATCTGCTATTGCGAGCGCCTTTTCACCGAGATTCTTTTTGTAACGTATCTTATGTTCAAGACTTGCCCAAAAATCCATAGCAATTGTACGAAATTGCACTTCAACCGGCATATACTTCTTTTCGTCTGAAAGGAATATCGGTATCTCGACAATAAGATGCAAACTTCTGTAACCGTTGGGTTTTGGATTTGCAATATAGTCTTTTTTTCGCAAAAGTCGTATATCGTCCTGACTGCAAAGTTTTTCCGCAAGCATATAAATATCCGACGGATATGAGCAAATAACCCGTATTCCGGCGACATCCGAAAGATTTTCTTCAATCGAACTTATATTAACGGGAAGACTCTCGCGCTCAAGCTTTTCGATTATGCTTATCGGTGATTTCAGACGACAGGTTATTGATTCAAACGGATTGCGCTCGCTTTCCAAAGACATTTCGGCGTTGAGAACATCAAGTTTGGTGCGCACCTCTAACATGGCACATCTGTACTGTGTCATTAAAATCGCAAAAGGCTTTGACTTTTCAAGCACTTTGTACGCCGTTTCCGTCTGCAACAGATTACCGACGGCATTGTTTTCAAGTTCCATGGCGTTTTATTTTACAAGTGCGGCGTAAAGTTTTTTCTTCGATTTAAGCACGGGGATAAATGCCTCCAGCGACTGCTTAAAGTGCAGATTCGTGCCGAGCATTTCAAAAGCGGATTTTTGAAGTGCCGTGTCGTTTTGAACCGCCGCTGCAAGCGATGCCACCACAATATTCACCGTATCCTTATCGCCCTGAACATAACCGGTTTCAAGCAGTTCATACAACTTTTTAACCGTCTTCTTGGCATTTTCTCCGAGTATAGCCTTTATCTGGGGCACAAGCGTTTCGGAATAAAATTCCACATAAAGGAAGTTGCCGTATGTCGCAATATGTTCTTTATATGAATCCTTATACTGTGGGAAAACATCAAGCACTTTTTTTGTGAAACCCGCAACGGTAAGAGCTCCGCTTTTTTGTGCGGTCGGCAAATCAACCTCGGTTATGGGTCTGCGTTTGATTTTTATACCCATATTTTCGCGCAGTGTTGCCGTGAAATCAACACCCACCGAAGCGGCATCTGCGGCATTCTGCGAATCGTCAAAAAGCCAGCATGAAAGTTCGCTGTACTCTCCTACTGCTCCGTCCGTTACCTCCGCTACCGAAAGTATGTACATTTGGCGTTCTTCACTGTAGCCTATTTTTGCAGCACGTTCACCGTTTGAAAAGCCACCGTCTTCGATTGACTTGAAACCGTGTTCATCAAAAAACGGTTGCATTTCTTTAATAAGATTATCATAATATCTGTTATCCAAAATATTCACATCCAAATTATTGTTATTGTTATTTTATCATATCAAATCGTATTTGTCATTAAAAACATTTAAATTTTTTATGAACCGTATTTTTCCATGGCTTTAATCTGCCTTATATCGCGGCCTGCAAATTTTTTTGCAATAAAATTGCCGATAAGACGTGATGCGATTCGCGGTGTATACAGATTTTCAATTTCAGCCATAGAAAGGTTTGTGTTTATTATCATAGGCTTTTTTGCGAGCAGTCTGGTATTTACGATATTGTAAAGCAGAGTTTTGGTATACGGCGTTACAAATTCACTTCCGAGGTCGTCAATAACAAGCAGATCGCAGTTTATCGCCGTGTTATAACCGTTTTGACTTTTGGCGGTAAAATGCTCATTTTCCATAGCCGAAAACAGATTGTACGCCGAACCATATATAACGTCAAATCCCTTTTCCGTCAGTTCATAAACCATTGCCAGCGAAAGATGGGTTTTTCCAAGTCCCGCACTGCCCATAAACAAAAGATTCGGTGAAGAAACAGGACTGAAACCAAAGGTGTATTCGCGGCAAAGTTTTAAAAGCTGTGTCATTTTTTTGCGCGGAAAACCGCCGTTTGGATCCTCTGTAGGATAATAGTTGAGGTCAAAATTTTCAAATCGACATTCTTCAATCGGAAATTCGCGTGAAAGTTCTTCCATACGCAGTTTTTTCACAAGAGTATGTACACAGTTGCAAATTTTTCCCTTAACATATCCCGTATCGTTGCAGATGGGGCAATCATAAACAATGTCCGTAATGCCGCCTTTTTTGCATATTTCGCTTTTTTCCGCACTTAAATCGGTTGTCTCATTCTGAAGACGACAAAGTTTTTCAAGGTCACCCGAAAGCGCAGTTACGGCAATTTCGGCACCTATTGCCGAAAGGCGCCGATTTATCTCCTCAATACGCGGAGTGGCTTCGGAAAAAGAAGCAATCTTGCGATATCGTGCGTCTTTTTTATCTTTTAGTGAAGTTTCTTTTATTAAAAGCGCCTTTTTATAGGCTTCTTCTCTGCTTATCAAAGTTATCCCTCGCTTTCAAGCATTTTTTCAAACAAATCAAGGTCATACGCATCAAAGTTATGTTTTTTGTTGCCCTTCGGTGCGGCGTTTTTTGTCAATTCACCATTTTGCTGTTCTGCGGCGGTCTTATATCCTTTTGCGTGCCAGCTTTCAAGTATTTTCCCGATATACGGAAAAGAAAGTTTTGCCTTTCCGTCGATGCAGGTATCATATGCAAGGCGCAGAATATCGGGTGCCATTTTCCATTCGTTTACCCATTTTGACGAAAGTTCAAGTTCTTTCTCGCTCGGCCGGCGCCTGTCTATACCGAAAGCCGTTCGCACAACATCCCACGCCAGATTCTTTTCTATCGACTGTGCAATGCATTTTTCGGCATCGGCAACCGTTTCCACACCGTTTTCCATCCATTTTACGGCAGTACGTTCAATAAAACTTATGTTGCACTTGTTCTCACTCAAAGCATACTGCAAAAGCATAAGTATCACCGATATATCCATACCCTCGTCATCATAGAGCCAAACCAGAGTGGAGGCCTCATTCGACTTCAGGTTTCGCCCGAATTTAAGTTGTGCTTCCCTTAAAAGCAGGGCAACACGCTCGTCCTCAAGTCCGCGGTGAGCAACATCCGCGCGACTCGGTTTTTCGGCGCGTCGAACCGTTTTTTTTCCGTTCTCGGCACTGTCGGTCGGCACAGTTTTGACATCGTTTCCGAAAATACCGCACTGTTGCCAGTACATAAGCGCATCCGCAACCTCGCTTTCGGGTATTGACAGCCTACTCGCCACAGTGGCGGGATCAATTCCCGAAGAAATATTGCGCAGGACAAAAAGCAAAACCTTTATCTGTGTTTCGGTTGCCAGTTTAAGGTGTCGGTCAACCACCGTGCTCGGAACCATAAAAGGTGCCGAAAGTGCCTCGGGCAAAAGATAATAACTCATAAAAATTCAATTTCCTCAACTTCAAGTTTCAGCCGAACAACGGTGTTGAAAAATAGCGTTCGGCGGTATCGGGAAGAACGGTTACAACCGTTTTGCCCCGACCGAGTTTTTTGGCAAGTTTAATCGCGGCGGCAACGTTTGTTCCGCTCGAAATTCCGCACATAATCCCCTCTCGGCAGGCAAGTTCTTTTGATGTGCGTATTGCCTCGTCATCTGCAATTATACAAATATCGTCATATATGTTCTGATTCAAAATATCGGGAATCAGTCCGTCACCGATACCCATCTGTAAATGCGTGCCTATGGAACCGCCCGAAAGTATCGCCGCGTGTTCGGGTTCAACCGCCCACACCGTCATATCGGGATTTGCAGCTTTAAGCGCTTCACCGATACCGGTGATGGTACCGCCCGTGCCTATACCGGAACAAAATCCGTGTATCGGGCGATCCGCCTGTTCTAAAATTTCAACCGCAGTCTGCTCGCGCTGAATTGCCGAGTTTGCGGGATTTTCAAACTGCTGCGGAACATAAACATTCGGATCTTCGCGTTGCATACGCAGTGCCGTTTGCAAACATTCTTCTATGCATTCACCGATATTCCCCGCATCATGTATAAGCACAACCTGTGCCCCGTAATGTTCAACCAGTTTGCGGCGTTCTTCACTTACGGAATCCGGCATAATTATCGTAGTTTTATAGCCTTTTACCGCACCGACAAGTGCCAGACCGATGCCCTGATTTCCGCTGGTCGGTTCCACAATAACGGTATTTTCGTTTATAAGGCCGCGTTTTTCGGCTTCGCATATCATATTGTACGCCGTGCGCGTTTTTATTGAACCGCCCACGTTAAGACCCTCAAATTTAACAAGAATCTCGGCGCAGTCTTCATCGCACATATGCAAAAGGCGAATAAGCGGCGTGTTGCCCATCGCCTCTAAAATATTGTTATATATCATCAAACACACCTCTTAAAATTTATACCGAAAGGGTCAAAGCCGAAAGTTTCAACCCCCACCCACAATATAATATGAAGAAAATTTTTATTTGTTCGTCTGTCAATAAAGGACATACTGTAACTA
>CAZGRC010000023.1:0-10655 GCA_964528125.1 uncultured Ruminococcus sp. | reverse complement strand
AGCGTATACTGTATGTACCGTGGCTTTGACGATCCGTTTTTATATTTCAGATTTTAAAAGATAAAACAGTGTGAAAAAATCACGCTGCAAAATATAAAGACACTGTGGTTTCGTTCGTCTTTGTTTGCAAAGAGAAAAAAACCGTATGCGACGTTTTATCGCATTTTGTGTCTTGGAAAGATATGGTGTTTAAAATGAAAAAATCAAATTTGCTTGTTCTTTTGTTTCTCTGTCTTTTGATTGTTGCCACCGCAATTTTTGCCGTATTCCGCAAAAAGCCGTCCGACACGGTTCCGACAAATTCCGACAGCGTTCAAACGGCACAATCCTCCACTCCCGAATCTTCGACCGACACAACCGGCGGCGAAAAAGAATCTGAAATTTCCGACACGGTCACTTCAAACGATACCGCGGTGCCGAACCCCGATATCCCCGACACGACCACCTCAACCGATACCCCCGTGCCGCAACCCGATATTGACATTTCAATGAACGATTCCCTGTTCATCGGTGATTCCCGAACGGTTGGACTTATGGAATATTCCTGTATTGACGGTGCGGACTATTTTTGCAATGTCGGAATGAGTGTTTACAACATTCACCAAAAACCGCTTTCGGTCCCCAATGTCGGCAAGGTGACTTTGACTGAATTGTTAAATAACAAAAAATACGGCAAAATATACATTATGCTCGGCGTAAACGAAGTCGGATATAAATCAAGTACCACCGTTAAAAAATACAGTGAACTGCTTGATTTTGTTCAGGCGCGGCAACCCGACGCCACAGTTTTCATACAGGCAAATCTTCATGTCACAAAAAGCCGTTCCGACACCGACAGTGTTGTGAACAATGCCGCCATTGATGCCTTGAATTCGGAATTTGCAAAACTTGCCGACGGCAAAAGCAGATTGTATATTGATGCCAATGTTTTGTTTGACGACGAATCGGGTGGACTCTCACCCGATAAATCACAAGACAGCACACACCTTTACGCAAAATATTATAAAGAGTGGGGCGAATGGATTGTAAAACAGACGGCTGTGCTGATTGGCGGATAAAGATTTTGCCGCCGTCGGTCCCGGTGCCATATGCCCCCCCATTTGTCATCGGCAAAAAAATATTTCGAAATCGGAATACCGCCTTATTACCTCCGAATAACATCAAACCGCCGTAGCGATACAAATCTGCCTACGGCGGTTTTTCTTTATATTTTTCCTATTATATTTATTCCGTTTGCAAATTCACAATCGTTTGCAAAACGTGCACCTTTATCGGCAAAATCACAAAGTTTTATACCGAATTTAACGGCATTTTTCAAAACACCGTTACGGAAAAACGCTGTGCACACAATCGGTTTTACGCTTTGAAGTTGCGAAAGTTTGCAGGCCGGTTTTGCGGCAACAATGTTGTTGTTTTCGTCCAGAAGTACAATACTGCATTCCCGCATGGCGTGTGGAGCCGAAAAGCCGTAGTTCACAAGTTCGGCATTTATCTCCAAAAAGTCCTCGGTGTGCTTAACATCCGCACCGTTAATCGCAATATGATATCCGAGATGATCGCGGATATATTCATAACATGAACGCTCGGTCTCGTTACCGTTTTTGTCAGTTATCCAGTTTGGGTTATACGGCAAATTATTACGCACAAGGTAATCCACGGTGATTTTTTGCGACTTCCAATCCACAATGCTGTGAACATTTTCTTTGCCCTCATAAATTCCCTTTTCCGGGTCTTTATAACCCGCACCGCCGCGTTCGTAATAGTTGTGCTCAATACTCAATGTGGTAAAATGGTGCAATGCCAAGCGTTTTGCCACCGAAAGGCCGTCGATATGACGGTTATCCCACGCCCACGGCATTTCTCCGTCAATGGTGTGGTAGATACTTTCGGCAGTAAGTTGGGGGAAATATTCGCTCGTGTCCATCGCGCCCGTGTTCCACTGGTGCGGTCGGTCAAGAATATAATCATCATGATATGAAACCCTCGCACGGCGCACGTCAAACTGCGGCAAAACGTTTTTTATCCACACATAACGCACCATAACCGGAAGATTGTCCGGAATGTGGTCAAGCAGATGGTCAAGCACCGTAAATCGATCCTGTTTGGCACCACCCGACCATTCGCCCCAAGGTCCCAAGTACCCCGCCTGATAACCGTAAAGTATGTCACGGTTTTGATGCAAAAACTCTTCAAGCTGAATTATATGTCGCTTGATTTGCTCGGTTTCGCAGTCCTGTTGCGCCCATTTTGTGTCATCACGGATATATGCAAATCTCAAAAGTATGCGTATTCCCTTTTGGCGGCAGTGCTCAAAAAAGTTGTTCATCACCTCAAAAGCGCGGTTGTCAAGGTCTCGGTCGATATAATCGGTGAGATAAAAATATTGCTGGGTCACAAGCGGTCGGTCTGCGGCATATTTTTCAAAACATTTGTCAAGCCACTCTGTCGCATCTCCCTTGTCGTCGCTTTCTCCCGTTTTAACATTCATTATTGTCTCAAGTCTAAATCCTCTGTTGGGATTGTCCAACAATATATCGTTTTCACATCCGTAAAGATATTCGGGTATTTTAATTTCTGACATTTTTTTCACCTCATAAAAACGGGGGGCTGCCACAAGTGCGGCAACCCCCGTGGGACACTGTTTGCTGTCATTTTGAAAACGACAAATCATCAATTCACCGCAAAGCGGTTATTTTGCTCTATTGCTTGTGTTGTGCCTTAAAATCCCAAGAGAATCTTTCTCATTCTTGCAATATCGCCTGCATCGATTCTCTTTTCAGCGTCTTTGTCGACATTGGATTTTACCGTTCTGGTTGCGGTTCCGGCGGCAATCTTCTTGATTCGTATAAGGTCGATAACATCAACCGTTCCGTTCTCGTTGACATCGCCGTCGGTGAACTTGGCATCGTATGTATTGTAAGCTTCTTCGAGATACTCGATTTTCCAAACCATTGCACGCTCTGCTTTACCGAGTGCCTTTATTGCGTCCTCGGCAGTGATTATTGCAGAACCGCTGTCTTCGGTGATATTAAGTTCCGCAGTAGCGGGTGTTCTGTCAACGCGTGTATATTTAATGAATTTATCAATCGCGCCTGCGGCGGTTCCCACACCGCTCAGTGATTCATATCTTGTATCGGTAAATACAATGTTTCCGTTTTCATATCCCTTGTCAATCTGAACATGGTCAAGAGTGTTGCTGTCTGCGGGAATATTTCCGTTCATGCGCCATACCGTGCTTGCGCCGTTAAATGTAACTGTTACTATATTTCCCGTTATCGCAACCGAAAGCTCATATTTTTTACCGTTTTCAAGTGCAATCGGAACAAATCCGTTATCGTCGGTTATGCGCTCTATTCCGCCATAATCGCCGCCTTCTGTCACATAATACTGATTTTTGGCAACTACCAAATAAACGGCATCTCTATTACTTTGTTGTGATGTTCTGAATCTGTAATGGAAAACATTATTATCGCACTGTGAAAGATCATTTATGCAGAATGTGGTTTTGAAAACCCACGACGAATCACTGTTGATTTCCGTTCCCCTGTTACGCTTTTCAAGTGCAATCGGAACAAATCCGTTATCGTCGGTTATGCGCTCTATTCCGCCATAATCGCCGCCTTCTGTCACATAATACTGATTTTTGGCAACTACCAAATAAACGGCATCTCTATTACTTTGTTGTGATGTTCTGAATCTGTAATGGAAAACATTATTATCGCACTGTGAAAGATCATTTATGCAGAATGTGGTTTTGAAAACCCACGACGAATCACTGTTGATTTCCGTTCCCCTGTTACGCAAAGCAGTTCGGTTACTGCTGAGTGTCATATCGGGAACAAGTACCGTGGGATTAACCGCAAGGTCGGTTATATCGGTCACGGTAAATTTCTTGACATAAAATCCTGCGAAATCTCTGTAGTTTCTGTATGCAAACTCTCCGAGTTCTGTTTTGTCAATATCAAAACATTTCAAAAGTTTTCCGTCTACCGTTATGCTTTCTTTGCCTTTTTTGTAAACAACCTTTAAAGTATGGTCTTTACCGTCAAGCGTTTCTACACCGCTAAAATAATAGAAATAGTCGCCGGAGTAGTTAATATGCTTTTCAACTACATCATCCGCGCTGACAGAATCGGCTTTTGTTATTCTTACAACGTTTTCATAGAAAGCGACCCATCTTCCGCTGGGAAGTCCGATTATTGTTCCGCGGTCATGATCATCACGATTGGTAGCATCATTGGAACTAAAGGTCATATTAAACTCATAATTTTCGGCAGATGTTAAATCCTGTGCCCAATAAGATTTTCCCGAACCTGTTTTTGAATCGGTTTTTGTATTGAAATTGAATATTCCTCTATCAAACTGACCTTTAAGCGAATATGCATTTTGGGTTGCATCATACACAAAATCTTTGTTAACCGAGATATTAAGCGACGAATTGCAATCAAAATCAACCACGCGTTCAAGATCCGCTTCTGTTACGTTTTCAACCTTAACATCGGCAATCTTGGTGTCGGCATATCTCAAGCGAAGTGCAAGTTCACCGGCGACGGGTGCAACCGCCATTTCGGCATCGTGCCAACGAATACCGTCGAACATAACCACGGCGCGACCGTCAAGCATCATTATCTCTACCCTGTGCCAGCCCGCACTGCTGCCGTACTGGTCACGGTGACCCTCGGTTGTGGACTCTTCACCTTTTATTCCGTATTTATTAAAATCATAGTAATTGAAAGTGATGTCACTGCCGTCATCGCCCTTGGCATTCCAATATTTTGTGCCGAAAGTATATGCCTTGTTTTCGACCTTGCGCATAATTGCGGTCACGGGCGAGCCGACATTGTCTGCATCAAGATCGCCGACATTGCCGTTAAAGAACTTGAAACTGAGTTTGAAATTCTTGACGGATTCCGAAAGGGTTATAGTTCTTTCGTTATCGGTGCTGTTGGAAATTACACCGTAACCGTTTTCTTCACTTGCGGTTTCATCATATACAAGACCTTTTGAAAGGTCATATTCCACATCTTCACCGAAAATGCTCATTGTGGGAACCTTTGCGTTAAAGGGTGCAACATAATCGGTAAGTTTTATACTTTTTATATAGTTCGGTTTAGCGTCACGTGTAACTTCATAAACAAATGTCCCCGGCTTACGCACAGTAACGGTGTTTTCTTTTACCATAATACCGTCGATATAAAAGCGTTCCCAATCATTTGCGGAATCAATTTTAAATGTGTGGTATTTGCCGTCACAAAGAGTTTCAAATTCTTTTTCTTCAAATTTACCGCCGACCAAAAGATTGTCTTTTGTATCTGAAATTCTCAATCTGTTGCCGAAAAGTCCAACCCATTTGCCATCGGGCAATTGGAAACGCAATCCGCGTTGCCAGTCGTTACTGTTGCTGCCGTCAAACTTGAACACTGTTTCAAATACATAACTTTCAACGGTGTTATATGCGTTATTATAGTTGCTTTGACCGAGAACTGTACTGCCGTCCTGTACTTTAAGTGCCGATTCTTCTGCAGAATAGGTTCCTTTTATTGCGGGAACATAGTTTGTGTTTGTTGTGAAATCTGCATTGACAATGCGAACAGCATCTTCTGCGGTGGGTGTTTCCACTTTAAGGTCGGCAATTTGGGTATTGTTATGCTTGAAAGTGAGTGAAAGTTCGCCCGAAGTTGCACCTTTTTCAAGGATGCCGTTATACCACAGTTTACCGTCAAAAAGGATTGCGACCTTACCGCCAAGCATGGTTATCTCAACCGAATGCCAACCTTTCGGTGAGGCTTGACCTTTACTACCGATATCGGTGCCGTTACCTACAAAAAACATATCACCATCAACAACATTCCAACGCGGGCAATAGAATTTGTAAGCACCGCGCATTGTAAGTACAATCGGATTGGTGTTTGACTTAGTCATTTCACCGTTTTGGAACTTATAACTGATTTTGAAATTCTGAACATTTTCAGCCAGCACAAGTTTGTTTTCGGTTACATCTTCCGTATAAACAATGGGACTGCCGTTTTCAAGAGTTTCGCTCTTAACAGCCAAATTGCCCGTAAGATCATACGCCTTGGTTTCACCGAACACTTCATATGTAGCGCCGAACTTAACCCTTACAATCTGACCTGCCGCAACGGTTATTTCATTGCCGTTCACCGTTACAGCGGATTTATCGCTTATCCAAGTTTCGCCGTCATAGTAACCGGCGCTGACCGTGAATACCTCTGAACTGCCGCTGAGCGTGTATTTTGCACCCTTTGATGCGGTGAGGATATATTCACCGAGACCCGCTTCAAACGCCATACCGAGACCGTCATTTCCCGCACTGTATTCAAAAGTTATGTCGCCCACTTTTTTGGAACCGATGAATGTATCGGCTTTATCACCGTTGAATTCGGCGAATTTTCCGTTTGCAACTGCATTTGCAAGCGGCTGATTTATCTTTGAAACCAGTGTAGCAAAATCGCGCACAGCCGCTGTTGTGTCGCGTTCAACCCACTCATGGTATGTTCTGTTTGCATTATCGGCTGTTTCACCCTGACTGTTCACATACAAACCGCCGCCTGTTTTTGCGGTACGGTCATCACGGTGGCAATAAATCAAAAGTCCGCCGCCGAGTTCAAAACTTTTTGCGGTGTTGTAACTGCTGTCATATCCTGCGCCGTTTTCTGCAAGATGCGGCACATTGTTTGCTACACCGTTGCCGTCATATGAAAGACGCGGGAGAATATGATTTTCCCAATCTTGATAATAAATATCTTCACCGACAATATCAATACCTGTGGTAGCAATAAGGTCGGTAATATCATCCCTGATTTCGGCCATTTGTCTGCCGGCACCGCTTACATTAACGCGGGTAACGACATTATAAACACTGTTGTGAACAACGTCACCGAGTGCGCTGAGATATGCAAAGCATTCTTCACGCTGACCGCCAGTCCAACAATACGCATCGTGCTTATCGGGATCGTTATACCAATATTTATCGGTCGTGCCGTTGGAAACAACTTTTCCGTCTTTGAGTTCATATCCTGGATCGAAATAGTTACCCGCCTGATCAACCTCGTTATTAACCTGAATCATAACACAGCGTTTATCGGTGTCATTTTCCGCAATCCACTGCATCATTTTGCCGAGGGCGAGTTTTTCACGCTCCAAGGTCGCATTACAGGTGTAATCAAGGTAGTGACCGCCGACTATGTTCGGGGTTACGGTTTTATATGTTTCGGTATCATTTTTAATGTAGTTCGGTACAAGCCCTGCCCCACCGCAGACATTGGAACCGAACCAAAGCCACTGAACGGTCAGGTCATACATATCGATGTATTTATAATATAATTTAAGACGTTCAAAGGTGTAGTTGTCCTTTGTCGGTTCCACGGTACACCAATAAATCGGAATGGCAACCGAGGTAAAACCGTCGGCAACAACCTTTTCAAAGTTTTCGGCAATAAATGCTTCGTCGCCGCCTTTATCTTCAAATGCCCAGTCAATGCGCATTTGCATTGCATACATAAGATACGGCTTGCCGAGATATTCAACATAATTTTTGCCGTTTGCGCCCTTGACGATTCTTGAAACGTAATTTCCCGTTTCAGTTTCTGCGTTGGATTGTGCCGAAACAGGTATACAGCAAAATGCCGAAAACACCATACACAGCGTTAAGAGCAGTGCCACAATTTTTTTCATGTTGCGAAAATCTTTCTTCATAACAAAACCTCCAAAAAATAATATTTACAGCACACGCACATTAAAAATGCACAAAATACTATAATAATAGTATAATTTTTATTAAACTTTGTAAATATTGCATTTTTGCGTTTTGTTTTCTTTTTTTGCTCAATATTAAAAAAAGAGCAAAAAACACACCCCTTGTGACCGCCAAAGGGTGTGCAAAAATTTTAAAAAATGATTTTTGTTTATTATCTTGCTTTGCGTTTCACGGCAAATAGATTCAAAAGTATATATATTGCCAAAAAGACAATCACGGCGATGACGAGAACGGCATACATTCCGCCGACCGATACCGATTTTCCGAAAAAATAAAGATTGCAATCAACCGAATCCCTTACTCCAACCAGCACCTTGCTCGGCACGCCCTGTTTTGACATTTCTTCAAGCGCGCCGCGCATTGCGTGATTGCGCAAAAGCGATGTACCGTAAGTCCCCGGTAAAAACGAAATAACCTTTTGCAGACCGTTTCCGAAAGAGGAAATCGGCATATATGCGCCGCATATGAATCCGTAGCCCGAACTCACAATTGTTCCGACAGCGGAAATTTGACCCTGACTGTTAAGGAAAAAATTGATAATCGACGAAATTGCATTGCCGAAAAGCACCAGCAATGTAATATCCAGCAAAATCAGAAGCATATCCCCTACGGACATATACCAACCGACCGCCGCAATATAAGCAAAGCAGAGCGCTCCTGCAACATAACAAATCAACAGAGTGCTTATGAGATTGGCAAAATAATATGAAATCGGCAACACATACGGTTTTACGGGCGAAATCGTTAAATCTTTTATTGCGCCGCTGACCTTATCTTGAACCATAAGAAAATTGGAGCAAAAAGCAACTGTGACACAGGAAACCGCCAATAACGAAGAAATCAGTTCTCCGCCCACAAGCCCGTTTATAAGGTCTTCTTTTAACGAAAATCCCGCCGGCAATGCCGAAGCAAAGCTGTCACGGTAAACCTTTCCCAAAAAGGTTGAATAAAGCACAAGTAATATTGCGGGTGTTATCATTGATGTGAAAAACATTGCCTTATCTTTAAAAAACAGTTTAACATTGCGTTTTATCAGGACTGAAACGGTCTTCATTTTTCACTACCTCCGAGTTTTTTACCCGTAACGGCAAGAAACACATCATCCATTTTTCCCTTAGTTATCTCGTAATCGTTAAACACCGTCGGATTTTTGACAATAAGGTCGGTAGCTGCTTTTGTATCTGGCACAAAAAGCCGATAGGCATCTTTGATTTTTTCGTATTTTGTCCGAAGTGATTTCACCGTGTTTTCATCCGCACCGTAAAGGGTGATATAATCTCCGGTATAGGTGTTTTTAAGGGCTAACGGTGTTCCCTCAGCCGATATTTTGCCGTCATCCAAAATCACGACATAATCCGCTTCGGCGGCTTCCTCCATATAATGTGTGGTAAGAAAGACCGTCATCCCGTCTTTTCGGCACAGGTCATAAACAACATTCCACAAATTTTTACGGGTTTGCGGGTCAAGTCCCGTTGTCGGTTCGTCCAAAACAAGAATCTTCGGTTTGTGCAGCAACGCACGCGCAACATCAATCCGTCTGCGCTGACCGCCCGAAAGTTTTCCGACACTTCGTTTCAGCAAATATTTAAAATCAAGCATATCAGACAGTTCGGCAACCCGACTTTTGAATTCTTCACCGAGAATGCCGTAAAGCGCCGCACGGCTTTGAAGATTATCATAAACCGACAGTGCGGAATCGAGCACGGAATTCTGAAAAACCACACCGAGTTCACTTTTCACCCGTTCGCGTTCACTGTCAAGTGAGCAACCGTCAATCAATACTTTTCCGCCGTCTTTCGACAACTGACCGCACATAATATTTATTGTGGTTGATTTACCTGCACCGTTTACGCCCAAAAACGCAAAGATTTCACCTTTCCTCACGCAAAAGCTCAAATCGTCAACGGCTTTAATCTCCCCGAAGCGCTTGCACAAATTGCTTATTTCGATAATATTGTTTTCCACGACCGTTCCCCCTCAAAACCGCTTAATTCTGATTTTCGTATTTGTATTTAAGACCCTCATACATATCGGTCAATGTCTTACTTGCCAATTCGTCGCTCCAATCGTAATAATTTGTCGCTATCATAGTCGCAACCCCGTGAACATAAGCCCACATTTCAAGATGAAACATCTGCGCACGCTCTTTTGAAATTTTTACTTGTCTGCAAATAATCTCGGTCATTTGTTCCGTTTCGGGCGACTGTTCGGTTTTCTCTTCACTTGTTCTGTCGCGCATAAACAGCAACTTGAAAAGTTCCTTTTCTTCCCGCGCGAAACGTATATAAGCCATACCGCCGGCTTTATACAGCGGATACTTTCCGCTGCGCATATCTTCTTCAAGATATCTGCCGTAAAGCGCGTTCGCCGCGCCGATTATACCCTTTTGCACATCCGCCATATTTTCAAAATGACTGAAAACCGGTCTTGAAGTTGTACCGAGTTTTTTGCCCAAAGCACGTGCGGTCACTGCCGCAATACCCTTTTCCCGCGTTAAATCAAGTGCGGCATTCAAAATTTCTTCTTTTGTAAACATAAAACTTCGCGGCATAATCGGTATCCCTCTCATTAAAATACAGTTGTAGCGTTACACTTGTATTTTTATTATAACAATACCTCCATCCCCTGTCAATGAAAATTTATTCTTGCAGAGCAAATCACAAAAATGGCATAAAAAAGGACTGCCTTTCGGCAGTCCGATTTTTGCAAGTAACAAAATTACTTAAGTTCAACAGTTGCGCCAACTTCAGCAAGTTTAGCCTTGATAGCTTCGGCATCTTCTTTGCTTGCAGCTTCTTTAAGGGTTTTGGGTGCGCCGTCAACAAGAGCTTTGGCATCGGCAAGGCCAAGACCTGTGATCTCGCGAACAACCTTAATA
>CAZGRC010000022.1:0-10672 GCA_964528125.1 uncultured Ruminococcus sp. | reverse complement strand
AAACATCACTTTTTGTTATATATCAGTAATTGGATCGTTACAGATAAAGTCGGAAATTTAGGAGAAAATGCATACGATTTATCAAAAAATTAGAGTTTAAAGTAAATTTACAATACATTCTAAAAATCTTAAAATCAAAAGCGACCGCAAAACAGAGACAAAAATCCCGTTCTCTTACGAGCACGGGATTTTTATTGTTTTGACTCTTTGCCGGCAGTTCGGCTAAACGTAAAAATATTACGTTCAAATTTCTTCAGGTCTGCCGTCCAAGAAAATCGGGTTTGTCCACGCTTTATTGCCCTCGGCATCCTCTACACTTATTCTTACATAGTCATACGGTCCCGCCCAGAAATTTGCAATATCAAACTCGGCGCGTGTCAATTTCGCCTCATTGTCGATTATGGGTCTGTTCGGGTGCATATCGCTGTGCAGGATTATACGCTTTACCGACGAACATTCTATGACCGCTTTGCCGTCTTCAACATAAAAATCATAAATTTCGGGTCCGCACGAAGCATAAAACTCACCTGCTTTAAGCGCACGAAGTATGTCATTTATATTTCTGTCCGCCTTAACCATTACTCGACCCTTGCAAAGGGTGTTATAAGAGTGTGCATCATCCGAAGCAACACCGTAAATCACCTTACCCTGCCCCAAGATTTCGTCCCAATATGCCGCGTCGCAGTCATCAGCGCCGTAAATCGAACCCGCATTGAAAACTTCCATTGCAAAATTGCCCTTTTGGGTTTCAAAATATTTTGCGCTTGTTTGGCTCCAAATGGGATGACAAAGAATTGTAAGATTTTTCTTGTTGTGAACATCGTCAAGGAAAGGTTGATACGCTTCCGATGACGGTGCATCACCCCAATCGAATTTTTGGTCTTGTTCAAAACCGTTGCCGTCCTTTTTCGCGGGTCCCAGACAAACCGTATGGAAACATCTGAAACCGTGACCCTTTACAAGGTCATTGCCGTATTCCATGCCCGGGATAACCAATATTTCGCTTTCGGGCAGGTAATTTTCAAAATTATAAATTTGGTGGTCGGTTATCGCCAAAAAATCATATCCCTGATTTTTTGCGTATATCAACGTTTCTTCGGGCGTGAGTTCACCGTCAGAACGGGTTGTGTGGGTGTGAACGCCGCCCTTTAAAAATTTCTTTCCGTTTTCTGCAAAAGCTTGCTGTCTTTTCATAAAAATCACTCCTAAAATAAAATCGTTGCCACCGAATGAGGTTTCATTATATTTTCGGTGCAACCTCCGTTGTAACGCAGGGTTGCATATACCGCATTATCGGACGTGTTTATTATAACGCACACCTTTTCGCCGTCGGGATTCACAAATGCGCAGGTATATAATTCCCTGCTGTGTTTTGTTGTTGCAATTCTTTTGGCACCGCGTTTTACAAACTTTGAAAAATGTCCTATATAGTAGTAAATCGGGGTGACGATAAGTTTTTCGTTTTCGGTATCAAACAAAATCGGGGCATAACAGCCGTCGTTTTTGTTTTCAAAAAGTTCTCCTTCGGTTTGAGCGTTTCTGTTGTGATAAGGCCCGCCGTCTTGATCAAGCAATAAATTCCAGTCGCAAGCGGCATTCTCAAAATTATTGAAATTCTCGCAAATCTCAATGCCGTATTTTTCAGCCAACACAGCGGCATCTTCGGTTATAGGCCCGCAAAACTCACTGCAAACAAGCGGTTTCCCGAGTTGCTCATGCACAAGGCGCAGTCCTTCAAAATGGTCACCGGAATACCAGTGATGTGCCACTGCCCACACCCTATCGTTCACGCGGGTATCGGAAAGAATCTTTTTGGCTCTGTCATAAACCTGTTCTTTGTTGTGATCCCAAATCATAATTTTAATATTTCCGAGTCCCGCTTTATCCAGCGCGGAAATCAAATATTCCCCAATAAACTCGCGTTCGTCCTCGGCAGAATAGTTACAGCTTTCCCATGTTTGCCTTGCCTGCGGCTCGTTTTGAACCGTTATTGCGCTGATTTTGATTCCCTCTTCAGCCATAGCGGTTATATACCGAACATAAAACTCCGCCCACACGGTTTTATATTCTTCAAGCAACTTTCCGCCACCCACCATACTTCCGTTTTCTTTCATAAATGCGGGTGGACTCCAAGGTGAAGCGAAAAGAACAATTTCTTCACCCGAATATGCAATCGCATCTTTCAGGAAAGGAATAATATACTTCTTTTCTCTTTCCAGATTAAAGGTTTTCAGATCTTTGTCGTCCTCTTCGACCGAAGAATAGATTCCGAGCGAAAAATCACAGGAATTGATATGCGTTCTGCCGAAGTTATAGGCAATGCCGTTATCCTTATCGAAATAAAGTTCCAAAAATTTTCTTTTATCACTCTCACTTAAGCGTGAATAAAGATATGCCGACGATTCCGTGAAAGCACCGCCGAAGCCCAAAACCTCCTGATAAATCACCTCGTCGAAAACATTGACTATCCCCCACTCCGTATCGGCGGGGAAACCGTTAAATTCAAGTTCCGACTCACCGAAAAAAATGTTCTCGGCAGGACAGGTTTCAATTTTTTTAATAGTTTTATTTTTCATTTCCGAACCTCTTTAAATAATTTTTCACCGATTTCATCTCATTTCGCGGTCTTTACCGGGACCCACGTTGTATTTTCGGCAGCCCTCGGAATTTACGGAGAAAATGTCAAAACAGGTCTCGTTTTCGGTGTTTTCCGTTCTGTCTTCCATAAATACCCACGGCAGTTCCTTGTTGCCCGCAGCACAGCCCCAACCGCCGAAAGCGTTTTCACAGCCTGTTGCAACCTGCCACAAATCCATATCTTCGCTGTAATGGCAAAGTTCCGCGTGCTGATGTCCGAAATTGAAAATCACTATTTTTCCGTCTTTCGGGTTTTTAAAATCTGCTTTGACACATTTTTCAAGCCCGTCCGACCCGTTATAAGAAAATGTGAATTCCTCTTTTTTGTTGAACGCGGTTATTATGCCGCGAAGAATCTCGCCGTTTTTGCAGTTGTCGCTTGTTTCGTAATCTATTCCCATATGGGATATGAATATATAGTTCCAACCGTCACCCGCGGTCAATGCGGTGTTCACAAGCCAATCAAGTTGCTCATTTGTATACCAAAATCTCGGCAATGTTCCCTCTCCCGTCACATTGCCGTTTGAATCAAACGGTCTTCGCATATCCATTGTATCCAGCACCACAACACGTGTTGACTTTTTTTCAATATCAAAATAAAAATATTTCGAATATTTATATTTTTCGTCACTGACCCTTTTTTCGGCAAAAGGATAATTGTCCATCACGCGTTCCGACCAGTCCTTATCACTGATAAGCCATTCGCGCCGAATTTCGGGGACATTTGGATTCAGTGTTTGAAAACCATTATCGTCATGATTTCCGAAAGCCATAATCACAGGCTTTTTTGACCTTTTAAGCGGTGCCGAAAATGTGTTGATTAAATTCAAAACACTTTCTTTCCCTTTAATGCTGTAGGAATTGATATAATCGCCGCCCAAAGCGATAAAATCAATATTGTTCTGAGAATTTGCAAAATCCACGATTTCTTCAAAATGTCTAATCAAATTTTCCGTTCTTTTTTTCACATTTTCTTCCGATTCATAAACGGTCAATTCCCCGTTTGAATCCTTGCGAAGATATTCGTCTATGTGAAAATCAGCCGAAAAAATGTAATTTACCGTATCTTTTCCTCTCGACTCGATTTCTTTGCCGATTTCGGCTAACCTTTCTTTTACAGTGAGCATTTAAATTCCCCCGTTTTTATTTCAGTAATATTTTAAAACCGCAATCAGGAATTGCAATCTTAAAACAGTGCTGAACATCACGATTCGGACAAAGGGCATTTTCGGTGCGGGTGGATTTATCCCCGCACCGTTTTTTAATTTTGTCAGCCTTTGACAAACGGAGAACCGATGTTGTTTTCAATCAAACAGTTTTCGTTGTTCTCTTGTGTCAAATTGTTTTTAAGTGACCCGTTGTGCAACGTATTGTCCTTGACAATTGTATTTTTGCTGTTGCGAATTATAATACCGTAATCGGGGCTCACAGGCGGTACACCGCCGTCACCCTCACCGACCTTCATTGTGTTGCCGACAAACGTGCAACCCGTGCAGTGATTCATAATAATGTGCGAACTGTCCTCCGCTTGGGAATGCGGTGTTTCGGTGTAAGCGCCGTTGCGCCTTAAAACATTGCCGGTAACCGTTGCCAAATTAAATTCGCCGCCGTCACTGCCAAGCACCATCGCCGGACCGAAAGTTCTGTCAAAGAAGTTGCCCGTAATGTTAAAACTGTCACCGCTCGGGAATCTGAAACCTGCCTTTTTGTTCCATTCAACCCTGTTGCCTGTTGCAGTTATCGAAGCCACATATCCGCAAGTGTCTATACCGCAAGTATCGTTGTTTGTAAACCAGTTATCGATAATAAATGCATCCCAACCAGAAAGCATAAGACCTGCGCCGCCGTTATAGTAAATCATCGAATGGCGAACCGAAAAACACCAAATGTGTTCAAAATGCAGTCCGTCACCTGTGAAAGAGCCGATTCTGCAATCGTCAACGGTGGGGGTGTCCTCACGACCGCCGCCGTTTGACACGGGCCAATAAAGCTTTACACCGTGAATGTTTTTACCGAGCCTTTTGCCGTTTAAAGACATTCCCTTAATAAGGCATCCGTCGGCACCGCTTATGTCAATCATACAGTCGGCTGTATCTGAATTCAGAACAAATGTCGAAGCGCCGTCACGCGAAAAACTCCAAGCAGAAGCACCGACCAGCGAAACTGCGTGACCGTGCATTTTCAAATTTCCTTTTACGGAATATGTTCCCGGCGGCACAACAACCTTTCCGCAACATTCCGCCGCCTTATCCAACGCCTGTTGTATTGCGTCGGTAGAGTCGGTTTTGCCGTTACCGACAGCTCCGAACTCTGTAATATCAAATACGTTTGTCATTTTAATCACCATATATTTCCAAGACACAAAACGCGATAAAAGATCACCGATACGGTGATTAAAATATCGCATCTTTTCGGTTGTCTTTTGTAACAAAGTCCACCAAAACAGGTGTTTTTATATTTTACAACGTGTTTTTCACGCCGTGACCTTTGTTTTTTAAGAAGAAACGCACGGTCAGCCGCACTGATTACCGTGCGTTTCCGCTTAGTATCACTTATTTTTTAATACGTTTATGCTTTTTGATCAAAAGAATCGCACCTGTGACTACTGCCGCAACCAGTACTACCGAACAACCGATAATAACGGCGACCGTAACCGCGTTTGAACCCGCATTCGTCGTGTTATTTGACGGTTTTGGGGATGGAATCACATTAAGATCGTGAATGTCGTCGGATGTGGGGATTACCATTACATCGTCAAAATAAAGGCTTGTGTTGCCTGTTGTTCTGAAAGCAATCCACTTTGAGCGTGCAACAAAGGTATATTCAAGCTGTTGCCATTTGCCCTGCTTCAGGTCGGAAAGGTCGGATATTTTCTCAACACCCGAATCGGTGTCGTAAATATCGGGATAATCCTCGTGAACCAAGGAAAGTTCGGCTTTTGAAGTGTCGCTGTCGGTGTTAACCCAAACAGTCATTTTATACTCTTTGCCGATTGTCAGCATTTCCTCGTAATTGATAAGGAAATCGCTGTTCTTTGCTTCTTCACCCTTGCGGTGAATACCCGCCATACCGCTCTTTACAAACTCTGCGTCATAACCTGCCGCACCGGGTTTGTAATAATCGTAATCCACACCGAGGTCGTAGATTGTATCGGGATAATCTTCAAAATCCTGAACAATTCCCACAGGTGACCACTTTGCATACAAAATCTGGTCGAAATAGGGGAAATAATCGATTTCAAACGGGATATCGAGTTCGCGGTAAACATACCAGCCATCAAACTTATAACCTGTTTTGGTGGTTGTTGGGAGTTGCAACGGTTCTTCGGGGTTTCCGTATACCGTTTCGCACTCGGTTCCGCCGTTGGTAACAAATGAAACCTTTATGGGTTCGGGATCAACGGTGTTTGAGAACTTATCGGTTTTGCCGAATACTCTGAGTACGGGTGTGCCGTTCGGCAAAGCATACCATATCTTATCAAAATCAAGAGCAGGCATATTAACCTTTGCCTTACTGCCCCTCATCATAAGAACACTTATCTGAATCGCATGACCGCTTACGGAGCCGGTTGCGTTTGTATAATTGTTCTTGTAATTTATGGATGTGGATGAGTTTTGAACACCCGCTCTGCCTCCGCAGAAGATATCTTCGTCAAGTGTTGCACCGTAAGACTGCGTAACCGTGGCACCTGCAAAATCGGTCCAAGAGTTACCGATGATTGCCGCTATACGCTCGCCCTCAACATCACCTACGAAATAGCAGTTGTCAATATTTGCAGGTCTCGGAGCACCGCAAACGATACCGCCGGCAAATCTTGCAGTTAATTTAACGGTCGAATCACCGAAGCACTGTGAAATACGCGCAATATTGTTGACATCGGTTTCCTCATCCGATTTGTTGAAGAAAACATAGCCTGCAATGCCGCCCGCATAGCTTTCATAATTAAGATTACTCCAGTCACAGGTGATGCTTGCGTGCGAAATACCGACCTTTTCAATTACCGTTCCGTCGGAGATTGTCGGGAACAAACCTGTGTAAAGAACATCGGTTTCCTGTTTGGTATTGAGATACATACCGTAAACCACATGACCGTTGCCGTTGAAGTGTCCGTTAAAGTTGCCCTTTCTGGCAGATGCAACCCAGAACCACGGACGCGGATTGTTGCTTTCCCAGTTTTTATCCGAAACATTGTTCAGATAAATATCGTGGGTAAGTTTGTAGTAATTTCCTGTGCTGTCAACCACGTTGTCCAGAAGATATGCCAACTGTTCGGGCGTGGAAATGAGGTACGGATCGTCCTTTGTACCGCTACCGCCCGCAAATTTTGTTGCAATTCTTCCCGACCATACTTTGCCGGGTGTTCCCTCGCTTGTGCCTACGTTAAACACGGGATAGCTGTTTTTGGTGGTTTTCCAAGAACGGAACCAGTTAAGCAGCGGCATATTTGTGCGTGCATTCTCGCCCACCATATCCTTGGCGGATATCAGATAAACACCGTATTCTTTCTCGGTTCCGGTACCGTAGTTATCTGCGGAATCGCCGCTCAGTGTCGCTTTTGCGCAGAACTTGAGGGACGGGGTTGCGAAAGAGTTTTTAATTACATTTGCGGAATATTTCCAGCAGTTTCCGAGGATTGCGCCGGCAAATTTCGGAGCTTTTACCGTGCCGAGGAAGGCACAGCCGTCAACGATAACCGCCGCGCCGCCGTAACCGACAAGACCACCTGCACCCGCATCGTTGTTTGTGTCGTATGTTGATTCAATCTTAACGTTTTCTTTGATATAGCATTCGCTGATTTTAATGGTTCCCGCCTGTGCGGCACCCACAAGTGAGCCGACGCCAAAACCGTGCGAATAGAGATATGCATTGTCAATTATAACGCGTTTAACGGTTGCATCTGCGGCATATGAGAACAAGCCCACCTTGGATTTTGTACCGTTGTAGTAAAGACCTGTAATGCTCTTGGTATCGCCGTCAAATGTGCCGCCGAAAATATTGGTGGTCCAAATCCACTGACGTGCGTTATAATACCAATCTTTTGCGGAAATATCGTTAAGTTTGATATCTGCCGTCTGTTTGTAGAACTTGCCTGCCGATTCGGTGTCGGTTACCATTTTTGCCAACTGTTCACCGTTTGCTATGAGGTAGGGATCCTCTTCGGTTCCCGTACCGCCGGCATAATTCTCGGCAATAAGACCGCTCCAAAGGTCACCGACGCTTCCCTGATTGTCTGCAAACTTCGGAACGGGATAACCGCCCGTTGTTTTCCATTTGTTACCCCAATCAAGTCCCGGCATATTTGTCTTTGCGGCATCACCGAGCATTTTTTCCGCACTGATGTTGGTTACAAAGTCTTCTTTTGAGGTACCTGCCGAATAGTTGAAGTCGGAAGCCTCAGCCAATCCCTGTTTTGAGCAGAATTTAAGTTTCGCTGTCGAGAATGTATCTTTAATGTTGTGTGAACTGTTTCCCTGTGAATCCTTTTTCCAGCAGTTACCTAAAATCGAACCTGCGTTTGCCGGCGCTGTAACAGTGCCTATAAACGCCGAACTTTCAACCGTAAGCGTTGCAGCACCGTAACCGACAAGACCGCCTGCACCGCGATCTGCACCGTCATCATATTCGGATATGATTTCGGCATTGTTAACATAGCATTCTTTGATAGTTGTTTTTCCGGAGTTTGCATCACCGATAACCGTACCGATCGCATATCCCTTAGAATGTAAATATACATCCTCAAAAACAACCTTTTCAATCGTAGCATCCTTGGCATAGCAGAAAAGTCCCACTTTGGAGTCCTTGCCGCTATAGTAAAGACCGCTTATCTTATAACCGTTACCGTTGAAATTGCCCTCGAACATATTGTTGTTCCAAATCCAATTTCTTGCGCTGTTCTTCCAGTCTGCGGAAGATGTGTCGTTAAGTTTAATATCGCATATAAGTTTGTAATATTTGCCCTTGCTGTTTTCATCCTGTGTCATACGCACAAGTTGTTCGGCAGTTGCAATTTGATACGGATTTTCTTTACTGCCGTCGCCGCCGACAAATTTTGCCGCAACGTTTCCTGTCCAAACCTCACCGGGGGTACCGTTGGGGTCGGGGAAAATGGGAAGCGGATATTTGCCTTCGCCTGCTGTTTTCCATGTTCTGCCCCAATCGAGAGCGGGCATATTGGTTTTTGCCGCCGCGCCTTTCATTTCGGCAGAGGTTATGCAAGGTACAATGTTGCCTTCCTGCAAATTGCCGTCGACAACCGTGCTGTAAGAATCTGCAGCATAGCACGAAAGATTGCCCGCGAAGTTGGCTCCCACGGCGAAACTGTTTGCAACGGTAAGTTTTGAACTGTTCCACCAAACATTACCGAAAAACGCACCGTATCTTCCCGTTGCGGAAACCGTGCCCAAAAATGCCGAATCCGCAACCGAAATTGTTGCACTGCCGTAACCCACAAAACCGCCTGCGCCGCGATCGTTACCGCTGTCATAGGTCGAAACTACAGACGCATTGTCCGCTACATAGCACTCGATGAATTTAATGGTGCCGAAACCTTGACCCACAAATGTTGCGGGGCCGTAACCGCCGGTCTTAATGTCAACGCCGTCAATATACAGTCTTTTAAATGTTGCATTTTCGGCATAAGATGTGAGAGCCGGAATACTTTCGTTGCCGTTGTAATAAAGACCGATAATTTTGTGACCGTCGCCGTCCAATGTGCCGCTGAACTTGGAAGTGCTGTTGTTCAAAACCCAGTTCATGGCATAATCCTGCCAATTTACCGTTGATATATCGTTTATGATAATATCATCCAGCAGTTTGAAATATTTATCTTTGGAATTCTTTGTCGGAGAGGTAACCATAAGTGCCAGCTGTTCGGCAGTTGCAATTTGATACGGATTTTCTTCCGAACCGTCGCCTCCGGCATATTTTGTCGCGACATTGCCGCTCCAAACAGTGCCGACTGCACCCTCGACACTCAAAATTTTAACCGTCGGATATCCGAGTTCGTTTACCGTCCAATTTCTTGACCAGTCAATACGAGGCATATTGGTTTTTGCCGCTGTGCCTTTCATCATATCTGCCGAGGCAAGTTTTGTAACCGAACCCGTAACTTCTCTGATTTCATTAACCGTGTTATAGCAATTTATTGCTGTAAAACCAAGCTTTGCATCAAGCGGATTACCCACCGCAAAGCTGTTGCTTATTGTGTGTTTTACGCCAGTATACCACCAACAGTCACCGATAAACGAGCCTGTGTTTCTGACACCGGTAATCTGTGCCGCACAGTAACTTCCGCTTATTGTAACGCTCGGTGTGCCGTAAGAAACGAAACCTGCGGCATCTGTAGAGCCGGTGATTTCAACCGTTTCATCCATGGTGCATCCGCTTAAAATAACGTGACCCTGTCCGTAACAAATGAATCCGCCGACCGCTTCACCCGTTGATTTGAGGAATGATTTCCTGAGATTAAGGTTTTTAACGGTTGTGTTGTTTGCCTTCGGAAGCAGTGCAGCATATTCATTGTTGCCGTTATAATAAAGTCCGTAGATTGTATTTCCGTTGCCGTCAACCGTTCCGTCGAATACGGTGTCGTTAAGCGCTGCGCTGTCATACCAAGAGATAAGCGAACCGTCGGTCCAATTATCTGCGGATACATCATTAAGATATATATCCTGTGTAATCGAATAGCAGGCGCCGCTTTCGTTAAGTTTTACCATTCTTGCCAGCTGTTCCGCGGTTTCGATTATATAGGGTTCTGCGATTGTACCTTTACCGCCCGCAAACTTTGTCGCGACGTTGCCGCTCCAAACCTGACCGATTTCACCCTCTGTTCCGAGTATTCTGACTTCGGGATAGTCGGAAGCCGTAATTCTCCAGCCTCTTGCCCAGTCAAGATTTGGCATATTCTCTTTGGCTGCAAGACCCTTCATCTTCGAAGTGTCGGAAATTTTGGTTGACGTGCCCGAAGCAGAAGCCGTTTCGTCAACCGTATTATAACAGTTAGTCAGTGTGTAACTGAATTTTCCGACAAAGGGAA